>JAQBZY010000297.1 GCA_027620395.1 Pseudomonadota bacterium | reverse complement strand
AGGCGCCCAGGTTCGCCTTCCACATCAACGCGGCCGGCGTGACGATCAGGGTCAGCACGGTGGCGAAGGTCAGGCCGAAGACGATGGCGGTGGCGATCTGCGTCCACCATTGGGTCGAGGGCGCGCCGACCGAGACGTGGCGCGCCGGGATGTCCAGGTTGACCTGGAACATCAGCGGAAGCAGGCCGAGCACCGCCGTCATCGCCGTCAGCACCACCGGCCGGAGGCGCTGTGCGCCGGTGCGCAACAACGCTTCGCGCACCGTCGGCACCTTGCCCTTCAGCCGGTCGAAGGTGTCGATCAGGATGATGTTGTTGTTGACCACGATGCCGGCGAGCGCGATCACGCCGATGCCACTCATCACGATACCGAACGGCTGCCCGGTGATCAGCAAACCGATGAAGACGCCGATGGTCGACATCACCACCGCCGACAAAATCAAAAACGCGGCATAGAAACTATTGAACTGCGTGACCAAGATCAGGGCCATCAGAAATAGCGCCACAGCGAACGCTTTGGCCAAAAACGCTTCCGCCTTTTTTTGCTCCTCGTCCTCACCCTTGAATTCGATCTTGACCCTGGGATCGAACTTGGCCTTGCCGACCCAAGCAGCGATTTCCTTGGCTTTGTTGTCAACCAGGACCCCCTCGGCGACATCGGCTTTGACGCTCATCACGCGGCGTCCGTCGCTCCGGCTCAAGGTTCCGGTTTTTTGATGCGGGAGGACGGTGGCGAAATTCGCAATAGGGACCGATCCGCTGCCGCTATCGACGCGAATTTGCGATAGCTGCGAGAGGGTGCGGAATCGCTCCGGATAGCGAGCTCGGACATCGATTTCATCCTCGCTGTCGTCAGGGCGGTACTCGCCGAGCTTGATGCCATTGGTTGCGAGTTGCACGGCGCGCCCGACAAGTTGGACATTGGCCTGGAATTTGGCCGCTTGCGGTCGGTCGACGCCGATCTCGAAGTCGATGCCGGGAAGCGGCCGGCTGTCTTCGATGTTGGTGAGACCGCTGACGGAATCGAAGAAATCGCGAAGCCTCGCCGTCGCCGGCGTCAACAATTCCGGATGCCGGCTCGATAACAGAACCTGGACCGGTTTACCGACTGGCGGTCCGGATTCCTCCTTCCGGCGGTCGACCAGGATGCCGGCGATGGTTTCCGTCCGTCCCTTGATCTCGTCGAGAATTGCCGCCGCCTTGCGGCGCTTATTCCATTCCTCGAATTCAAGCTTGATGGTGCCGATGATGTCCTCGGCTTCTTCGGATTGCGGCTCCTTGCCGACGCGGGTGTAGACCGACCTGACGCCACCGACGTTCAGAACTTTCGCTTCAACCTCGGCAAGCAGCCGCGCCTGTTCCCAGACCGATAAATTGCCGCGGGCCCGGACCTGGAGCTTGGCGAATTCCGGCTCGACGTCGGGAAAGAACTCGACGCCCTTGCCGTAGTGCGCATAGACGGTCTGCACGCCGATCAAAAGCAGCACCGCGCCGAGGACGATTTTCCCCGGATGACGGATCGCGCGTTCAAGGAAGCGGATATATCTGCCGGTGAAACCGGTGAGTGTTGCGGTATCGAGTCTGACCCCGCCGGCAAGGTCGCGCATCAACCCTGGATCGGCTGCCCCGGCCTTACCGACTTGCGCGCCCAGCGTCGGAACGCAAATCAGCGCCATGAATAGCGACGCGCTGAGCGTAATCAGCAACGTAATCGGTAGATACTTCATGAACTGACCAACGACGCCGGGCCAAAACACCAGCGGCAGAAATGCCGCCAGCGTTGTCGCCGTCGACGAAATGATCGGCCACGCCATTCGTTTGGCGGCAAGCGCATAAGCACTGACCGGCACCTCGCCCTCGGCGATCTTGCGGTCGGCGTATTCGGTCACCACGATGGCGCCGTCGACCAGCATCCCGACCGCCAGGATCAAACTGAACAGGACGACAATGTTCATGGTCATGCCGAACGAATAAATCACCAGAATCGCGGTTAGGAACGATCCCGGAATGGCGATGCCAACCAATCCAGCCGATCTGAGGCCGAGCGCGGCGACGACGACGACCATCACCAACAAAACCGCGGACAGGATATTGTTTTGCAAATCGGTCAGCATGTCGCGGATATTGGTCGACTTATCCTGGAGGTATTGGATGTCGATCGCCTGACGCAGCGGCGACGGCCATTGGCTGCGGGTTTCCTCGACCGCGGCACGCACGGCGGCGACGGTCTCGATCAAGTTCTGTCCGGTCCGCTTGGAAATTTCCAGCGCCACCGCTGGCTTGCCGCCGACCCTGGCGAAGGTCTGCGGATCTTTGTAGCCGCGCCTGATTTCGGCAACTTGGCCAAGTGTCACCACACTATCGCCATCGGTCTTGACCGGCATCGTGCGAATATCATCCACCGTTTCGAACAAGCCCGGCACCTTGACGGCATAGCGGCCCTGGCCGGTGTCCTGGGCGCCGGCGGCGACCAGCAGATTGCTGCCGGCGACGGCGTCGACGGTATTGATCGGCGACAAACCATAACTCTCGATGGCGACCGGATCGATGACGACCTCGACCAATTCCTCGCGGTCGCCGGCAATTTCGACCTTGAGAACCTGCGAAATGCCCTCAATCTCGTCTTTAATGTCGCGGGCGAGTTTCAAAAGCGTCCGTTCCGGCATATCGCCGGCCAGCGTCACCACCAACACCGGGAACAGGCTGAAATTAACCTCGTGCACCTCTGGTTCGTCGGTTTCCGCCGGTAACTTCGGTTTGGCGAGATCAACTTTTTCGCGGGTATCGGTCAGCGCCTTCTTAACATCGAAACCGGCCTCGAATTCGAGCGTCACGTTGGCGCCGCCCTCGAATGCCTTGCCGCGCATCTCCTTGACGCCTTCGATGACGCGGAGTTCCTTCTCCATCGGTCGGACCAAAAGCCGCTCCGCATCTTCGGGCGAGATCCCCTCGTGCGACATCTTGACGTAAATGATCGGAATGTTGACCGATGGCTCGGCCTCCTTGGCGATGTCGCCGAAGGCATAGATGCCGGCGATCAAAAGCAGCACCAGACTGCCAAGCACCGTCCGGGCATGGCCGATGGCGCTGTCGATCAACACGTTCATCCGCCGCTACCCGAGCTTTGCGCCGGCGCCGGTTCAGACGACGGTTGCACCTTCTGGCCGTCGACGACGAATTCCTGACCAAGCGTGATGACGCGGGCCGATGCCGGCAGGCCCTCGATCCAAACGCCGTCTGGCGTATCGTCGATAATCGACACCTTCCGAAAAGTTACCCGGTTCTCGCCATCCAGCGTCTTGACCCCAAGGACGCCCTTGTCATCCAATGTCAGCGCCGATTTTCTGACCCGGTGCGCCAAATGCCGGCCAGTCCCAAGCGTGACCTCCGCCGTCTGGCCGGCCGGCACCCGTCCGTCCGGATTGGCGAACCAAACGTCGACCCGAAAAGTCCGGGTCACCGAGTTGGCCAGTTTGGAGACATATTTAACT
>JAQBZY010000296.1 GCA_027620395.1 Pseudomonadota bacterium | reverse complement strand
CGCGCCAGAAGTAGACGACGACGGCGCCCAAGGTGCCCACGTGGACCGCCGTATCAATGAGCAACGTCTGGTCCGGCCAGCCGGTTACGGCGGGAACCAGGATCAGGTGGCCCGACGAGGATATGGGGAGAAACTCTGTCACGCCCTGAACGGCTGCGAGCACAAAAAGCTGCAACAGGGTCATGGAGATGGTCCAGTTGAGAGATGGGTCCAGTCGGGCTGGCGAGGAACGATCCGCTTATACCATCCCAAAATCCAACGCCAAAGGGACCAATAGTACCACACTGGTCCTATTAATCTATATCAAGAGACCGCCATCGAAGAAAATCAATTTCGTTGCAATGGGTTTACCGTTGTTGGTCATGTATGCTGACCTATATACTGCTTTTTCACTCGCTTTCGGAATTGTGATTGGTAATAATAGGGAAAACACGGAGGAATGATCGGCGCCAGCAGCGCCTGTCTGATCGACCGACATGGCTAATCGCGTTCTCAGATTCATCGACGTGGCACAGCAGATGCCGGAAAAACGCGCGGCCGCCGAGCGCACGCGCGACTTCGATGAAATCTATCGTCAACTGGTCGAAGAACACGCGCACGAGCAAGCCGGGCGTTGTTCCCAGTGCGGCGTACCGTTCTGCCAAATCCATTGCCCACTCGGCAACAACATCCCCGACTGGCTTTTGATGACCGCCGAGGGCCGTCTCGAAGAGGCCTACGAGATCGCTTCGGCGACCAACAACATGCCGGAAATTTGCGGCCGCATCTGCCCCCAGGATCGGCTGTGCGAAGGCAACTGCGTCATCGAGAAGGGCTTCGAATCGGTGACCATCGGCGCCGTCGAGAAATACATCACCGATTCGGCGTGGGAAAACGGCTGGGTCAAGGGGCCGACGCCGCGCAGCGAGCGCGGCCAGTCGGTTGGCATCATCGGCGCCGGTCCGGCCGGTCTCGCCGCCGCCGAGGAGTTGCGCCGGCGCGGCTATTCCATCCATGTCTACGACCGCTATGACCGGATCGGCGGGCTGTTGGTCTACGGCATCCCAAATTTCAAATTGGAGAAACAGGTCGTCGCCCGGCGCGCCAAACTGTTGGCCGATGCCGGCATCCAGTTTCACTTGAACTTCGAGGTTGGGCGCGACGCCACTCTGGCGGAGCTGAGTGCCCGCCACCACGCCATTTTGATCGCCACGGGCGTCTACAAGGCGCGCGACATCGCCGTACCTGGCGCCGGCCTTGGCAACGTCGTGCAGGCGATGACCTATCTCGCCGCGTCCAACCGCATGAGCCTTGGCGACCCGGTGCCCGACTTCGAATCGGGCGCGCTCGACGCCAAGGGAAAAGATGTCGTCGTAGTCGGCGGTGGCGACACGGCGATGGATTGCGTTCGCACCGCCGTGCGCCAGGGCGCTAAATCGGTCAAGTGCCTCTATCGCCGCGACCGCCGCAACATGCCGGGCTCAATGCGCGAGGTCGCCTACGCCGAGGAAGAAGGCGTCGAGTTCGTCTGGCTGACGGCCCCCGAGGCCTATCTCGGCGACGGCGATGTGCGCGCCGTGCGCGCCGTGCGAATTCGCCTGGGCGCGCCGGACGCTACCGGGCGCCAGGCGCCGGAGATCGTCGAGCGGTCGAGCCACGAGGTCGCCACCGATATCGTCATCAAGGCGCTTGGCTTCGATCCCGAGGACATCCCCGGCCAGTTCAGCGAGCCCAACCTTGGCGTCACACGTTGGGGCACCGTACGCCTCGACCACCGAACGATGATGACAAGCGTCGACGGTGTGTTTGCCGCCGGCGACATCGTGCGTGGCGCCTCCCTGGTCGTCTGGGCGATTCGCGATGGCCGCGACGCCGCGGCGCAGATGCACATCTATCTCCAGGCTCAAGCCGGCGCCGATGCCGACCGGCTACCCGCCGTGGCAGCAGCGGAGTGAGGTGAGACATGGTCGGAACCGAAAAGCGTGCCGCCGCGCACGCCGAGATCGAACGATTTAAGAAGAATGCGAAATTTCTTGCCGAACACGGCATGTACGATCCGGCGCACGAGCACGACGCCTGCGGCGTCGGCTTTGTCGCCGCCATCGACGGACAAGCCCGGCGCTCTGTCGTCGCGGCCGGTATCGCCGCCCTCAAGGCGGTCTGGCACCGCGGCGCCGTCGACGCCGACGGCAAGACCGGCGACGGCGCCGGCATCCACGTCGAGATCCCCCAAGACTTCTTCCGCCGCCATATCGCGCGCACCGGCCACGAGCCCGACAACGGCGTCCTCGCCGTCGGCATGCTGTTCCTGCCGAAAACCGAGTTCGCCGCCCAGGAAGCGTGCCGCGGCATCGTCGAGACGGAGATCCTGCGTTTTGGCCATCAGATTTACGGCTGGCGCCAAGTGCCCGTCGACGTCTCCGTGATCGGCGAAAAAGCCAACGCAACGCGGCCCGAGATCGAGCAGATCATGATCGCCAACGGGCGCGGCGTTGACGAGGAATCGTTCGAGCGCGACCTCTACATTGTTCGCCGGCGCATCGAAAAACGCGTTCTCGCCGAGCACATCAAGAATTTCTACATCTGCTCCCTGTCCTGCCGGTCGGTCATCTACAAGGGCATGTTCCTGGCCGAGCAGCTGAGCGCGTTCTACCCGGACCTCTTGGACGAGCGTTTCGTGTCGACCTTCGCGCTCTACCACCAGCGCTACTCGACCAACACCTTCCCGACATGGCCCCTCGCACAGCCCTTCCGGATGCTCGCCCACAACGGCGAGATCAACACGCTCAAGGGCAACGTCAACTGGATGCGCAGCCACGAAGTGCGCATGGCGGCCGAGGTGTTCGGCGACCATGGCGGCGATATTTTGCCGGTGGTGCAGGCGGGCGCGTCCGACTCGGCGGCTCTGGACACTGTGTTCGAGGTGCTCGTCCGGGCCGGGCGTACGCCGCCGATGATCAAGGCAATGATGATCCCGGAAAGCTGGACCCACGACCGGGTCATGCCGGAAAGCCACCGCGCCATGTACAGCTACTACAACACCATCATGGAGCCGTGGGACGGGCCGGCTGCCATCGCCGCCACCGACGGACACTGGATCATCGCCGGAATGGACCGCAACGGCCTGCGCCCCATGCGCTACACGGTGACCGACGACGATCTGCTGTATGTCGGATCGGAGACGGGCATGGTGCAAATCGCCGAGTCCCGGGTCATCGAGAAGGGCCGCATCGGACCGGGCCAGATGATCGGCATCGACCTGAGCGAGGGGCGCTTTTACCACGATCGTGAGCTCAAGGACCTGCTGGCGAGCCGACACCCCTTCGAGCGCTGGGTCGAGAACATCGTTCCCTTGGAAAAGATTATCGCCGGCGCGCCGCAGCGCCGATTGTATGGCAAGGACGAATTGCGCCGCCGCCAGTTGTGCGTCGGCCAGTCGGTGGAAGATGTCGAGCTGATCCTTCATCCGATGGTCGAAACGGCGAAGGAGGCGACCGGCTCGATGGGCGACG
>JAQBZY010000295.1 GCA_027620395.1 Pseudomonadota bacterium | reverse complement strand
CCCCGCCGGTCCGGGCGACCGCCGCTTCAAGACGTCCGAGGCAGGCGTCGATGGTTTCCGCGGCTTTAATCGCGGCTTCCAGAACGCCGGTATGCCCGACCATGTCACCGTTAGCGTAGTTGACGACGATTAGATCGAACGCCATCGCTTCGATGGCGGCGACCAAACGGTCGGTCACTTCCGGCGCCGCCATTTCCGGTTGCAGATCATAGGTCGCGACCTTCGGCGACGGCACCATGATCCGTTCCTCGCCCGGGAAGACGGCTTCCCGACCGCCATTCAGGAAGAATGTGACGTGGGCATACTTTTCCGTCTCGGCAATGCGGAGTTGCTTCAATCCGGCTTCAGCCACGACCTCGCCGAGAATGCCGCTGAGGGTCCTCGGCGGAAACATCGCATCCAAATAGGCGGCGTGCTTGGCCGAATACTCGACCATGCCGAGGCGAGCGGCGAAGGAAACCACGCGGCCGCGATCGTAGCCGTCGAAGTCCGGGGCAGCTAGCGCGGCTAGTATCTCGCGGGCCCGGTCGGAGCGGAAGTTGGCCATCAGAAGTCCGTCGCCATCCCGCATGCCGACGTAGCCATCGATGACGGCGGGCAGCATGAATTCGTCGGTCTTGCCGCCAGCGTAAGTGGCATCGAGGGCCGCCATCGCCGTCGGCGCCGCCGCGCCGGTGCCGTCCCGGAGCGCCACCACGGCCTTGGCGACCCGTTCCCACCTGTTGTCGCGATCGAGCGCATAGTAGCGACCGCTCACGGTGGCTATCGAAACGTCTGTCAGCCCGGCAATGTCGGCCTCGAATTTCCGAATATGCTGGGCCGCACTTTTCGGCGGCGTGTCGCGGCCGTCCAGGAAGGCATGCACGCGGACCGGAACCCCAGCCCCGGCAACGATCCGGGCCAGCGCCGCCATGTGATCTTGATGCGAATGCACGCCACCCGGCGACAACAAACCCAGCAGGTGGCAAACGCAGCCGCTTTTCCGGAGCGCGCCGATCAGATTTCGCAGCCCTTCATTGCCGGCAAGACTGCCGACGGCGATGGCGGTGTCGATCTTCGGCAATTCCTGCAAAACAACTCGACCGGCGCCGATATTCATGTGGCCGACTTCGGAATTGCCGAATTGGCCTTCCGGCAGGCCGACCTCAAGCTCTGAGGCGTTGAGCCTTGAATGCGGACACGTCGCGATCAGGCGGTCCCAAACCGGCGTCCGAGCCAACGCGATGGCGTTGTCCGGCGCCGCCGGACGTTCGCCCCAACCGTCGAGGATGCAAAGAACAACCGGCTTCGGCCGCTTCGGGATCATGTCGGTCTCGCGCTCCGGCCGCTGCCAGAAGGGAATCGCATTATATATGGGATTTGTGGCACCGTCAGCCAGCGTCTGGAACGAGGCCGGCGGCTTCGATGCCGACAATGGCGCAGGCCTCGTCGTTGTCTGAGCTATCGCCGGTGATGCCGACGGCGCCGATAATCTCACCACCCCGATCCCTGATCAGCACGCCGCCCGGCACCGGCACCAAGGCCCCCCTGGCCAGCGTCGTCATGGAGTGGATGAAGTAGGGTTGTTCCTGCACCCGATTGAACAGTGCCCGCGATCCGAGCCCCATGGCAATGGCACCATTCGCTTTCCCGAACGCAATGTCGGGGCGCATGGTGCTTGAACCGTCCTCGCGGGCCATCGCCTTCAAATGCCCGCCGGCATCCAGGACCGCGACGGTCAGCGGTTTCAGCTTCAGTTCGCGGCCCTTGGCGCGGGCTGCCTGAACGATCATTTCCGCCGCTTCAAGGCTGAGGGTACCCATTCGCTGATCCTGATTTTGATTCGTGACGCCGGACTATACACAGCGCCAAGATGGCGGGAAACCCCGCGCTCCGACGGCCGGCCTATCGCCACGGTCACAATGTCTCGACCAACCGACAGCCGGCATAGGCGGCGGCGATCGTTTTGCCGCTAAGCGATTTGGCCCGAACGATCCTGACTTCGCTCACCGGCCTATTGGGGAGAAACCTGTTCATCGCCGCCATCGACGTTTCGGCGATGGCGAGCAGGTCTTCTGCCGTCGGGTATTTATTATCTTTGAGCCGCGACAGCATGGCATTCAGAATGCTGTCGGAGATCTTAGGCGCAAGTTTGCATAAACCGCTGTAATTCTTGATATCATTCAACCTGATCACGGGCACAAGGGCTAGATTACCGCTGTGCCCCTTGGTGTTAGTCACAGTCAGCGTCATCGGCTTCATGACGACAAAACGTTCAACAGGCGGGGCGTTCGGTTTTTTGATCGGCTCTGGTTCCGGCGATGGCGTCTCCGGTTTTTCCGCCGCTTCCGGTGACTTGGCACCCTCGTTCTTCTCCACCGCGACCGGCGCGAGCGCGGGCGGCGTCTTAGCAGGATCGCTCAGCAACCACCAAACCATGGCCAGTGCACCGCCGGAGATCGTGACGGCACCCAGGCCGGCCAGCACGACGCGCCGGTTCGCGGCGCTGACCAGAAAATTTGAAATCCGCGCGGCGAAGCTGTCGCCGCGCCGCTCAAGACTTTGCCCGCGCTGTTTTTGATCGACGTATTGCCGAGCCTTTTCCTCACGCTGCTGCTGCTCGGCACGGAATCTAGCGATGACCGACGCCCTGACGGCGGCGAGACCGCCGTCAGCCTCTCTGGCGGCGATCAGCACCGCCATCTCGTCGATGAACTGTTGCCTGGGGACAGCGTCGTTTTTGCGCTTATAGAGATGCTTTGCCGTGGCGGCGGCGACAAACCGGATGGTATTGGTCGAGCCGGCCTTCTCGATGGCGGCGATGAGGCCGAATTCCGGATCCTCGAAGACGACCTGCCAATCGACCGTGCCATCGGGCTTACGAGGCGACGGCGGCGTGATTTCGCCAGCGGCTGCGCGATCGGACACGGCGCGTGCTCCCAGTTCCGGCACAGCGCTACATTCCTGGCGCGCCAAGTGACTTAAACCCGCCAGACTCGCGCGAATAGGCCTAAGTCGTCAATCGCGGTGATACGGGTGCCCGGCCACAATGGTTTGCGCCCGATACAACTGCTCGGCCAACATGGCGCGGACCATCAGATGCGGCCACGTCGCCGGCCCAAGCGACAGCACCAGCGACGCGCTGGCCCGAAACTCCGAATCGAGCCCGCCGGCGCCACCGATGACGAAAGCAACTTCGCGCCGGCCTTCGTCGGCCCAGCCCTGAATGCGCCTGGCCAGTTCGCGGCTGGTAAGCGCCGAGCCCCGCTCATCGAGGGCGACGAGCAAGGCGCCAGTCGGGATTTTTAGGCCCAAGAGTTCCGCTTCGCGGCGCTTCAAAGCTTCGCCGGCGAGCGGCCGCTTTTCCTCGACCTCAGTCAAATTCAGTGGTGGCGACAGTCTTGCCGCGTACAGATTGAAAAGTTCGGATTCCGGGCCGCGGCGTGCTCGGCCGACGGCGACGACGGTCATGCGCACGGCAATTCTCCCCGAGAGCCGGCCAAGCCGCTCTCAATTCC
>JAQBZY010000294.1 GCA_027620395.1 Pseudomonadota bacterium | reverse complement strand
AGACCCGGCTTGCCATCATCGATCTGGCGACCGGCGATCAGCCGCTGTTCGCGGCATCCACGGAGGGCGGCGCCGACGACCTAGCCCTCGTCGCCAATGGCGAAATTTACAATTATGTCGAACTCCGCGAACGGATGAACGAGACGCCATTCAGGACAGGGTCCGATTGCGAGCCGCCGCTCCATCTTTATTTGCGTCACGGCATCGATTTCGCCGAGCACCTGCGCGGCATGTTCACGATCGCCATCCATGACATGCGCGACGACAGCCTTGTTCTGGCCCGCGATCCGTTCGGGATCAAGCCGCTTTACTATGGCCTGACCGACGACGGCTTCGCTTTCGCGTCCGAACCGGCGGCCTTGATCGCTGCCGGGATTACAAAGGCCGCGTTGGCGCCGGCGAAGCTGGACGAACTACTGGCCTTGCAGTTCACAACCGGAGCCGAGACGCCGTTTCAAGGCATCTACCGATTACTTCCCGGCGAAACCATCGTGGTCCGAGACGGCCGGATCGGCGAGCGGGTCCGGCTCGCCGCCTTACCGCCAGGGGGGCATGGCGCCATTTCAAAAATGGAAGCATTGCAACGCTTCGACCGGGTCTTCACCGACGCCGTCAACGTGCATCAGCGCTCCGACGTGCCATATGGTATGTTTTTGTCGGGCGGCATCGACTCGACCGCGCTATTGGCCGTCATGCGCCGGCTCAACCCGACGCCGGTTGAGGCTTTCACGGCCTGGTTTCCAAACACCGGTGCCGCCGACGAGCGGGATCATGCCCGGACGGTGGCCGCCGCAGTTGGCGCCCGGCATCATGAAATCGAGGTCACGGAAGCGGATTTCTGGCACCAATTGCCTAAGATCGCCGCCGCCATGGATGACCCGGCCGCCGACTACGCGGTTCTGCCGACATATATGCTTGCCGGCGCCGCCAAGGCCGCCGGCCTCAAGGTCGTATTGTCCGGCGAAGGCGGAGACGAACTTTTTGGCGGCTACGGGCGCTATCGCCGGGCCCGGCGATGGAAGATATTGGGCGGCCGCAAGATGCGGTCGCGGCCGATCTTGGCTGGGCTCGGCGTCTTACGCCGGGAATCGGAGAATTGGCGCGACGGCATCGAAGCAGCCGAGCGGGACGCCAAAGGTTATGGACGCACCGCATTGCAAGAAGCCCAGGCCGTCGATTGCGCCGATTGGCTGCCGAACGATCTGTTGACCAAGCTCGACCGGTGCCTGATGGCGCATGGGGTCGAAGGTCGAGTGCCGTTCCTCGACCCGTTCGTCGCGACATTCGCCTACGCTCTTCCGGACGGATTGAAAGTCCGGCACGGGCAGGGCAAGTGGCTGCTCCGGAAGTGGCTGGAAACGGCGCTGCCGGTCGCCAGGGCGTTTTCCCGGAAACAGGGCTTCACAGTGCCGGTGGGCGATTGGATCGCAGGCCGGGGGGCAAGCGTCGGCCAGCTTGTCGCCAACCAGCCGGGTATCGCCGAGGTCTGCCATCCGGACGTGGTGCGGGCGCTTTTCAAAGCCGGCAAGGATCTCGGCAAGGCGCAGTGGACGCTGCTGTTCTATGCGCTCTGGCACAACCGGCATATCTTAGGCCGGGCCGCGGACGGCGCCGTCGAGGACGTGCTCTCGGCCTAATGCTATGTTGACCGCCCGGTCCTGGACAGGGCGGCGGTTTCATGGAAAACACAGGCGTCATGGCCATGCTCGATCACGTCACCATCCGCCGCCCGGACGACTGGCACGTTCATTTCCGGGACGGCGCGGTGTTGGCCGCGGTGGTGCCGTTGACGGCCCGGCAATTCGCCCGCGCCATCGTCATGCCGAACTTGCTGCCGCCGGTGACGACAGTGGCGGTGGCGAAGGCGTACCGGGAACGGATCAAGGCGGCGGTGCCGGAGGATATGTCCTTCCAACCGTTGATGACGGCGTATCTGACCGACTGCACCGACCCCGGCGAGCTCTCGCGCGGCCACGCCGAGGACGTCTTCACGGCGGTTAAACTCTATCCCGCCGGCGCGACCACGAATTCATCGTCCGGTGTCACCGATATCCGCAACGTACGGAAAACACTCGAGCGGATGCAGGAGATCGGCATGCCGCTTCTGGTGCATGGCGAGGTGACCGATCCGGCGGTCGATATCTTTGACCGCGAGGCGGTCTTCATCGAGCGTGTGATGACGCCGCTGCTCAGGGATTTTCCGGCTCTCAAAATCGTCTTCGAGCACATCACCACCAAGAACGCGGCCGATTTCGTCATGTCCGACGGAAGTGGGCGGCTGGCCGCAACCATCACCGCGCATCATCTGGTGATCAACCGGAGCGATATCTTCAAAGGCGGCATCCGGCCGCACCTTTATTGCCTGCCGATCGCCAAGCGCGAAGTGCATCGCCTGGCGCTCAGGAAAGCCGCCACTTCCGGCGACGGGCGGTTTTTTCTCGGCACCGACACGGCGCCGCACGCCCGCCATCTCAAGGAAACCGCGTGTGGTTGCGCCGGCATCTTCTCGGCGCCGGCGGCGCTTGAAATCTATGCCCGCGTCTTCGATGAGGACGGCGCGCTCGGCAAGCTGGAAGCGTTCGCGTCGCTGAACGGCCCGGCGTTCTACGGCTTGCCGGTCAATGAAGATCGCATCACGCTCCGCCGCCAAGCGACCACGGTGCCGGCCGAAGTGGCGACGGCGGAGGGTTTCGCCATCGAACCGTTCCTGGCCGGCGAAACGCTTTGGTGGAAATTGACCGGCTGACGACGGGGCTCAGCCGAGCGTCGATCTCGCGAATTTGTCGGCGCCGCCGCGCAAGCGCCTGAGCAGCGTCGATAGCACCGCCACCAAGATCGGATTGCTTTGCTTCAGTATCTGGTCGAAGACCCGTTTCGGGATCACGACGCAGATCGTCTTCCGCATCGCCCGCGCCGTCGCCATTCTTGGCGCGTGGTCGATCAGCGCCATCTCGCCGATCAACGCGCCGGTGGTGACGCTGCCGACGATCAGTTCGGCATCACCTGACTTGCGGGCGATCTCGACGATGCCGCTCTCGATCAGAAAGGCCTCGCCGCCGTCGTCGCCTTGGGCGAATATGATCTCTTGCGGTTTGAATTCGCGGCGTTCGAGTTCCACTTCGGACATGTTTGTGCTCCCGCTTCGCACGCTGGTGTGGAACAGTACGCCGGTCCGATTGGCGCGGCAATGATTGACCTTGCGGGCCTTGCCGTTATGTTCCGGGGAACGGCCTCAAACCCACGGGGAGTGAAATGAGCGACAAGGAATTCAATGCCCTGGTTCTAGATCAGGACGCGGACGGCAAGGTCTCGTCGAGCTTCCAGACCCTGCCAAACGACCGGTTGCCGGCAGGCGACGTGACTGTTGGGGTCAAATACTCGACCCTCAACTATAAGGACGGCATGATCCTGAATGGGCTCGGCAAGTTGGTCCGGACCTATCCGCATGTGCCGGGCATCGATTTCTCCGGCGTCGTCGAGGAATCATCCAATCCGGACTATAAGCCGGGC
>JAQBZY010000293.1 GCA_027620395.1 Pseudomonadota bacterium | reverse complement strand
GACATGGCGGCGAAAGCGGGCGTGCCTTAGCTGTCCTCCAGACTCCACCCTGTTGATACGCCCGGCCAGTTTCGGTCCGAATGAGCTGGGCGCTTGATTGGTTTTAACAGCGACATTATGTATACATAACAATATTTTCGTCAACAGCGAACGATTCCGGCTACCACTCGAAAATGCCGCGACAGGCTCTTGTCGAGAATGATGTTTTAAGATAAAAGCCAACGTGTGCTTTGAAACTCGACGAAACCGCAGTATCTGAGAGCATTCAATGCCGGACAGTCGTGACGCAGCTTTGATTTTGAGTGTCATTATAACTTTCCGGCTTGGTATACATAATGTTCTTCATTTGTTTCGAGGGTCTTTGCAATTGGGCTCTTCCTGCAACGCACGGCAACGGATTGATATCAATGCGGTCGAATACCGAAGCGGCTACAAGCACCAAGGCCGAATCAAGCCGAGCCTCGGGACATCTCCGTCGAAGCGTCTTTATTTACGAGCAGTTGAAGGACGATATCGGCTGTTTGCGGATCGAGCCGGGACGCCGCTTGTACGAAACCGATATCGCGACCCGCTACGGCGCCAGCCGGACACCCGTTCGCGAAGCGCTGACCCGTCTTGTCCGCGAAGGCTTGGTCGAAAAAGTTGGTCGGGCCTACGTGGTCAAGACCTACAGCGTTCAGGATGTCGCGCAAATCTACAAAATCCGCGAAGCCTTGGAATGCTTGGCCGTCCGGCTCGCGGTGCAGAATGCTTCCGATGCCGAGATCACGGAGTTAGGAAGCTTGCTGCAGAAAATGAATGCCGCCGCATCGGTCGAGGATCTCAATGCGTACTTGCGGCTCGATCGGGAATTTCATCTTCTGATCGGACGTTACACGCAAAACCATTTCTTGGAAGCCGAGCTTCGAACGTTGCACGACAAGGTCGCGATCATTCAGGCACAATGGCGTCCGAAGGTTGCCAGGTTTCCATTGCTGCATACGTCGCACGAACGGCTGTACGACGCCATCCGGCGGCGCGACGCGACCATCGCGGAAGCGGAAATGTGCTATCATTTCCAGGAATTCATGATCTCACTGAACACCATCAGTTGAGTTTCTTTGGCCGGACTAATTGACGATGCGGTATTCTCTTTTCAATCTGGTCAAGAATGCCTTCAGCGGCCATCAACGCTGGCCGGAAGCGTGGCGAAGCCCGCCACCGAAGCCGACCTACGATGTTATCATCATCGGCGGCGGCGGGCACGGCTTGGCGGCGGCGTATTATCTCGCCAAGCTGCATGGCATCCGCAACGTCGCGGTCCTCGAAAAAGGCTGGATCGGCGGTGGCAACACCGGCCGCAACACAACGATCGTGCGGTCGAATTATCTGCTCGAGCCGAACGCGCATTTTTATGAGCATTCGCTAAAGCTTTGGGAAGGCCTGTCGTCAGATCTGAACTTCAATGTCATGTTCAGTCAGCGCGGCATCTATAATCTGGTGCATTTCGACTCACAGGTCGACGCCGTCCGCTGCCGCGGCAACGCCATGCGCATGAACGGCATTGATGCGGTTTGGGTGACGCGGGAACAACTGCGGGCGCGCATACCGTTACTCGACGTTTCGGCCAACACCCGGCTGCCGATCCAGGGCGCGTTGTTGCAGCCCCGTGGCGGCACGGCGCGCCATGACGCCGTCGCCTGGGGTTTCGCGCGAGGCGCCGACAGCCATGGCGTCGACATCATCGAGAACTGCGAAGTGACGGGAATCGTCCGTGACCGCGGCCGGGTTACCGGCGTTGAGACGACGCGCGGCCACATCGGCGCGGCAAAAATCGGCATTGCCGTCGCCGGCAACTCAAGCCGCGTCGCCAGCATGGCCGGCGTCCGCCTGCCCATCGAGTCGCATTTGCTACAGGCGATGGTCACGGAACCGGTCAAGCCCTGCATCGACCAAGTCGTCTCTTCCGGTGCGACGCACACCTACATCAGCCAGACCGACAAAGGCGAGATTTT
The DNA here is from genome assembly GCA_027620395.1 of Pseudomonadota bacterium. Lineage (GTDB taxonomy): Bacteria > Pseudomonadota > Alphaproteobacteria > Rhodospirillales > Casp-alpha2 > JAQBZY01. The sequence goes on along the minus strand of JAQBZY010000293.1, from coordinate 1,522 downwards.
GATCGGTGGCGATATCGAGTTCTATAATTCATACGCGCAACGCGGCAATCCGCCGACCATCGAGCATGTTCTGCAAGGCGCCGTCACGCTGTTCCCGTTCCTGAGCCGGCTTCGCCTGATGCGCACCTGGGGCGGGATCATGGACATGACCATGGACGGCAGCCCGATTATCGGCAAGCTGCCGCTCGACGGTTTGTACATGAGCGGCGGATGGTGTTACGGCGGCTTCAAGGCGACGCCGGCGTCGGGCTGGTGTCTGGCGCATACCATCGCCACCGGCGCGCCGCACCCGCTCAACGCGGCATTCACGCTTGAACGCTTTCACAGCGGACACGTGATTGACGAAAGAGGCGTCGGGGCGACGCCCAAGAATCACTGATTGGAATAAGGCGATGATGAACATCCCCTGTCCTTATTGCGGCGATAGACCGCACGTCGAGTTCGCTTACGGCGGCGACGCGACCGTCGGCCGTCCGGGAAATCCGGCCGCGGTGACGACGGAGGCTTGGCTCGATCACATTTATTATCGTGAAAATCCGCGTGGATTGCATTCCGAGTGGTGGCAACACGTCGCCGGCTGCCGCCGTTGGATAAAGGTTCGCCGCGATACCCTCAATCACCAGATCGTCGCCAGCGGCACCGCCCTGGACGATCTCGGCCCGGACCAACCCCGATGACCGAGCAACCCAATCGCTGGACGAGCGGCGGCGCCATCGACCGCGAGAAGCGCATCAGCTTCGAATTCGACGGCCGGCGGATGAGCGGATTTGCCGGCGACACGCTGGCCTCGGCGCTGCTCGCCAACGGCGTCCGCGTCGTCGGCCGCAGCTTCAAGTATCACCGGCCGCGCGGCATTTTCGCCGCCGGCGGCGAGGAGCCGAACGCCTTGATCGGGCTCCGCCAAGGGGCCCGGCATGAGCCCAATCTCAAGGCGACACAGATCGAACTGTTCGACGGCCTGACCGCGGCCAGTCAGAATCGATTCCCATCCCTGGCGCTCGACATCGGCGCCATCAACAATCTGCTGTCACCATTTCTGCCGGCCGGATTCTACTATAAGACCTTCATGTGGCCGGCGTCATGGTGGATGCTCTACGAAAAACTTATCCGCAACGCGGCGGGGCTTGGCAAGGCCGGCACCGCCCCCGACCCGGATGTCTATGCGCGGCGATATGCCTATTGCGATGTTCTTGTCATCGGCGGCGGTCCCGCCGGAATGGCGGCGACGTCGGCGGCGATGGCGGGTGGCGGGCGGACGATCCTGATCGACGAGAATCCCGAGATCGGCGGCAGCGCGCTCGGCATCGGGCGGACGCCGGCGAGCGTGACGGCGCTCGACTGGATGGCTAATACGCGGCAGAGCTTGGCGGCAAGCAATGTCCGTGTCCTCACCCGCACGACGGCGTTTGGGTATTACGACGACAACATGATCCTCGCCATCGAGCGGCTGACCGATCACTTGCCGGCGGCGCCCGAGGGCAAGCCAAGACAACGGATGTGGTGGATCCGCGCCAAGCAAGTG
>JAQBZY010000292.1 GCA_027620395.1 Pseudomonadota bacterium | reverse complement strand
GGTTTGATCTGAGGCGCGCTCTCGTAAAGCCGGGCGTAGAAAGCCGCGGCGGCATCTTCCTTGGCCGCGAAAACCAGCTTGAAGGTCTCGCGGACGAGTTTGATTTGCTGCTTATTCAACATGATTTTGGGGATCCGGCTTCCGTTAATGTGCGTCGATCATAGCATTCATAGACCGTCTGGCGCCAACGGCGAACGGGGCTTATCAGAATTCGGCGGTTTCCCGGGCGAGCGCGCGGACGGGGTCGCCGATAGGAGCAAGGTTCGGCGGATCGGTGAGGGACTCGAACCAGTGCCTGGGTGCGGGGCGGGACATCCGGTGGGGCCATTTGACTGCCGCCAGCACTGCCTCGGCTGCCGCGGGCAGCCGGTCCGGCATGTCATGTCCGTAAAGCGTCGCCCAAATGCCGGCAAAAGCGCGGCCGACGGCGAAAGGGTTATAGCCGCCACCACCCGAGACGATTAGCCTCGACGTCAGCGGCATGACCGCGGAAATTGCCTTCCAAAGCGCCCCGTTCGAAAGCGAGAGTTTGCTTTGCGGGTCATCGGCCAAGGCATCGACGCCTCCTTGGATAAAAATAGCATCGGGGCGGAAATTCTGGATCAATGGCAGAACGACACCGTCCATCAAAAATGCCAGTTCGGCATCATTGAAGCCCGCCGGTACCGGCAGGTTGCGAGAAGCGCCGCCGGCCCGATCCAATACCCCGCCGGGCGCCTTTTTGTCTCCGCCCGGCGGCATCGGCCAACGACCATCTTCATGGATTGAAAGCGTGAAGACCCGCGCGTCGTCGTGAAACGCATCTTGCACCGCATCGCCGAAATGGGCGTCGAGATCGAGATAAAATACCCGCGACGCCCCTTGATCGAGCAAGGTCAGGATCGTCAACGCCGGTTCGTTGAAATAACAGAAGCCGCTGGCCCGATCGGGACGACCATGATGTTGGCCGCCGCCGATGCCGTAGGCGATGCCACCCGATTCGACCATCTGCGCGGCCAACGCGCCGCCGCCACAGGCCGTCGCCGGCCGCCGGAACATCTTGGGGAAAACCGGATTGCCGCTGGCGCCGATACTGTGGCGGACCCGCGCCATCGGACTAGCCAGTTGCGTCTTTTCGGCGTTGAGCATGGCGGCGACGTATTCAGGGGTGTGGAAGCGCTGCAGATAGCCAGGCTCGGCCTCCGGGCTATCCAGATAACTGCCGTCGGGGAACCAATTGAGCGCTCGACAGAGATCGATCGCAAAGGAAACCCGCGGAATGGCCAGTGGATGCCCGCGGTTAAAGCCTAAATCGCGGTAGATGTCGCTGCCGATGAAGATGGCGTTCTGCATGGCGTCAGGATAGGCCGAACCTCCGCCGAGGCCAACGCCGTTTACCGGCGTCCGATCTTTGGTGATAATGCCGCCGGCGACGGATCGCGGCGCCCCTATTATTTGGATGGCGCCATGGAACTCTGGATTCCGATCACGATTGTCGCCGCTTTCATGCAGAACCTGCGCTCGGCGTTGCAGAAGCATTTGAAAGGACGCCTTTCGACTGGCGGCGCCACCTATGTCCGGTTCTTCTATGCCTGGCCGTTCGCGCTACTATACGCCTTTTCGCTCAACCGTTTAGGGGGTTACGCCTATCCGGATTGGAATGGCAAGTTTCTGCTGTTCTGCGTCTTGGGCGGCCTGTCGCAGATTATTTTCACCGGGCTTTTGGTGTGGCTGTTTTCATTTCGCAACTTTGCCGTCGGCACGACGTTTTCGAAGACCGAGACGGCGCAGATCGCGCTGCTCGGATTTTTTCTACTCGGCGACACCTTGACGATGGGCGCCGTGTTGGCGATCGCGGTCAGCGTCGTCGGCGTGATGACGATGTCGGCGGCGCAAACCAAGATCACGTTCAAGACTCTGCTGAGCGCGCTCACCGAAAAGTCGACACTGATCGGCTTGGCGTCGGGGTTGTTCCTGGGCGGATCCGTGGTGTCGTTTCGGGGCGCCGCCAAGGCGCTTGAATACGACGGCTTTGTGATGGCCGCCGCCTTCACGCTGGCGGTATCGGTGGTGATCCAGGCGGTGCTGATGGGAGCATATCTGCTGTGGCGCGAACCCGGGCAGATGACGGCCGTCCTTAAGCACTGGCGTTGGTCACTGGCGGTCGGCGTTGCCGGCGTGCTCGGCTCGATCGCTTGGTTCACCGCCTTCACCATCGAAAACGCGGCGCACGTCAGGGCGCTCGGTCAGATCGAGCTGGTGTTCACATTCATTGCCTCAACGCTGTTTTTCCATGAAAGAAGCACCAAACTCGAGATCGCCGGGATTCTGTTGGTGATCGCCGGCATCGTGTTGTTGTTGTTGTTTGTGCGCTGAACATAGGCGCCCTAGAATTCTGACCGCCCAGCATCCGGAAAGGCCATCAGTCCGACCATGACCATCTCCGACGCCGACCGCCGCCGCATCGAAAACGTGCTCACCGACGCCGCGTTTCCGGAACTACCCAATCACTACATGGGCAAGGTTCGAGATTCCTACGACCTGCCGGACGGCCGCCGCGTGATGATCGCGACCGACCGGCAGTCGGCCTTCGATCATGTGTTGGCGGCGGTGCCGGACAAGGGCCGGGTGCTGACCGGGACGGCGAAGTTCTGGTTCGAGGCGACGCGCGACATATGCCCAAATCACGTCATCGATCACATCGATCCCAACGTCGTGGTGGCCAGGCGGCTCGACATGCTGCCGGTCGAAGTCGTGGTCCGCGATTACATCACCGGCTCCACCGACACCAGCATATGGACCATGTACGCAGCCGGAAAACGGACGGTTTATGGCCACACCCTGCCAGAAAAGCTCGGCAAGAACGACCATCTGCCGCAGACACTGATCACGCCGACGACGAAGGGCGCGCAAGGTGCGCACGATGTCCCGATCACCGCCGCCGAGATCGTTTCGCAAGGCTTGTTGCCACAAAAAATTTGGGACCAGGTTGCTGACAAAAGTCTGGCGCTGTTCGCCCGCGGCCGCCAGATCGCGGCCAGGAACGGCTTGATCCTGGTCGACACCAAGTACGAGTTCGGCCTGAGCGAAGATGGCGAGATCGTCATCGCCGATGAAATTCATACTCCCGATTCCAGCCGCTATTGGCGCGCCGAGACCTATGCCGGGCGCCTGGCCGCCGGTCAGGAACCGGAAAATCTCGACAAGGAGTTTCTCCGGCTCTGGGTCCGGGCCAGATGCGATCCTTACAAGGATCCGCTACCGGAAATTCCGGCCGAAACTTTGCTCGAGTTTTCCGGCAAGTACATCTCGCTTTATGAACAGATCACCGGCACCAAATTCCGCACCGACGAAGCTGCCAAACCGGTGCGCGAGCGCATCCGCGGGGCCCTGAGCAGGGCGTTTCCGGAATACTTCAGCTAGCCGCATCGGCCATTGGCCATCGATGGAAGAGTTTATTCGAGACCACTAGTGTCCGGCAATTAGTCGAATAAATTCAACTGATTAGATAATGGCTGGTTGAGATTTTGCAAAGCCTTATCATTAAGCAGTTGATCTA
>JAQBZY010000291.1 GCA_027620395.1 Pseudomonadota bacterium | reverse complement strand
GGCGCGCACGCGCATGATGCCGTGCAGCGCGCCGGACGGCTCGTTGCGGTGGCAGGACCCGAACTCGGCCATGCGAATCGGCAGGTCGCGATAGCTTTTAAGCCCCTGGCGGAAAATCTGCACGTGGCAGGGGCAGTTCATCGGCTTCAGCGCCAGGTGCCGCACGGTCGCCGGCGCTTTTGTCTCGGCGTCGGCATGGTCGTCGGTGTGTGCACGGCCTTCATCGACTTCGGCGACGAACATGTGCTCGCGGAATTTTTCCCAATGCCCGGAGCGCTCCCAAAGATCGCGGTCGACAAGTTGCGGCGTCTTGACCTCGACATAACCGGCGGCTTCCAGGCGCATCCGCATGTACCGCTCGCAAGTCCGGTACAATGACCAGCCCTTCGGATGCCAGAACACCGAGCCCCTGGCTTCGTCCTGCAAATGAAATAGATCCATTTCGCGGCCGATCCGGCGGTGGTCGCGCTTTTCCGCTTCCTCGATCCGGGTCAGATAGGCGGAAAGTTCCTTCTCGTTGCGCCAGCAAGTGCCGTAGATCCGTTGCAATTGGGCGCGCGACGAATCCCCCCGCCAATAGGCGCCGGCGAGCTTGGTCAGCTTGAAGGCCTTGCCGAGCCGGCCGGTGGCCGGGAGATGCGGCCCGCGGCAAAGATCGACCCAGTCGCCCTGGCGGTACATGCTGATCTCTTCACCCTGGGGCAGCTCCTGTACCCATTCGGCCTTGAAGGTCTCGCCTTTGTCGGTGAAAAATTTGCCGACATCGTCCCGGCTCCAGACCTCGCGGACGATCGCCACATTGCGATCGACGATTTCCTTCATCTTGGCTTCGATGGCCGGAAAATCGTCGGTGGAAAACGGAAGGGCGCGGTGAAAGTCGTAATAGAACCCATCCTCGATTGACGGTCCGAACGTAATCTGGGTGCCGGGGTAGAGCTCCTGCACCGCCATCGCCAGCACGTGCGCGCAGTCGTGCCGGAGCACTTCCAGCGCCTCCGCTTGGTTCTTGTCGGTGACGATCTCAAGCTTGGCGTCGGCCACGATCTTGCGGTCCAAGTCCCAAAGTTTGCCATCGACGCGGACCAACATCGCCGCCTTGGCCAGGCCGGGCCCGATCACGATCGCCACCTCTGCGCCCGTCACTGGGCCCTCGAAGCTGCGGATCGAGCCGTCTGGAAGCGTGATCGCAACCATGGTTTCTCCTGTTGCCGGCCTGATTCTTTAAAAGGGCCAGGGCGGGCTAGTTAAATCCCTGCCCGCGGGGCGTCAAGGGCTGCCGGTTCTTGTGACGGCGGCTTGGACTTCCGAAACCGAAAGATCGGCGAGCCTGGGCCGGCGCAAGACCGTCACCGCCAGGCCCCGCTGGGCGCACAGCGCCGGGTCGGAGGCAGCGGAATAAAGAACGACGCTTCGGGTGCCGGCGGCGGCGGCGATGTGCATCGGACCGGTGTCGTTGCCGATGGCCACTTCGGCGCTGCGGAAAAGCTCGACCAGGTCGATCAACGAGGTGCCGCCGGCGAGATTCCGGGCCGCCCGGATGCCGACAATGGCTGCTTCGCAAAGGGCGCGCTCCGAAGCCTGGCCGATGGCGACTGGGGCAATTCCTTGGCCGGCAAGGGCTTCCGCTAGGGCCCTGTAGTGATCAATTGGCCAGCGCTTCTCCGGCCGATGGGTGGCGCCGCCCGGGACCAGGACCGCGAACCGGGCCGGCAGCGCGAACCGGGAAACGTCGGCGGAGATTTTATCCAGCGGCGGTGCCGGCACGGTTTCGATGCCGGCGATTCGCAACTGTTCCATCTGCCGCTCGACGGTATGCATGAAATCCCGATTTGGATTGGCGTGCGGATGCGAGCAGCCTGCGGCGAAGCCGGACCATTCCGGATCGGGGCCGGGCCAGAACAGGCGGAAATAGGCGATCGAGCGGTCGGAGGTCTGCAGATCGTAGACGCGCCGATAGCCGCCATCGCGAAGCCGGCGGCGAAGCGAGAGCCAGCCCGCGATATTGAACCGGCCCGGTCGGTCGTCGATGCGGATTTGGTCGGCAACTCGCGCCGCTGTCAGAAAATCAGCAAACGGCGCCGTCGTCAGCACCGTGACGTGGGCATCCGGGTGATGCGTCCGGATCGCGGCCATCGGTCCCAGCGCCTGCACCACATCGCCCAGCGCGCCCAGCTTGATCACCAGAATTCGGTCTTGCGCCGGGCCAGGCACGTCAGTTCCCGGCCTTGGCCGCCAGAATTTCGTCATAGACGGCAAGCGTGCGTTCGCACATTCGCGCCGTCGAAAAGCGGGCCCGGATGTTGGCGATGGCGGCCGCCGCCAAGCGGTCGCGGTCGTCCGGCGGCATGGCCAAGGCAGTCCCGATCCGTTCCGCCAGGGCCACGGCATCGCCGGGCGGCGTCAGCCAGCCGGTGACTCCGGGCTCGATGATCTCGCGGGCGCCGCCGTGGTCGGTGGCGATCACCGGCCGGCCCATGGCTTGGCCTTCGGCGATGACGCGGCCGAAGGCTTCGGGATCGGTCGACGCCGAGACCACCAGATCGGTCAGCATGTAAGCCGCCGGCATGTCGTCGCAATGATCGACGATGCGAACCACGCCGGCGAGACCCAGCCTTTCGATCAGTTTTTCAAGCTCGGCCCGATACCCGACCCGGCCCTGGTCGGAGCCGACCAGCACGCAGCGCAAATCCTGCCGGCCGAGCTTGGCGATGGCTTCGATCAGGACCGCTTGGCCTTTCCAGCGGGTCAGCCGGCCGGGCAGCATCACCACTGGGACGCCGTCCGGCATCCGCCACTCGGCGGCGAGCTTGATCACGCGCTCGGCCGAGACGTGTGTCGGATCGAAGCGTTGCAGATCAACGCCACGGTGAATGACCCGGATCCGTTCGACCGGCACGCCGTAATAGCGCCGGGCATGACCGCCGATGAATTCGGAAATCGCGATGACCCGTTCGCCGCTGGTCATGATCGCGTTGTAGCGGCGCTTCAACGAATTACCGATCGAATAGGTGCCATGAAAAGTCGTCACCATCGGCCGACCGGCGCGCTTGCAGGCGAAATAGGCGCTCCACGCCGGCGCTCTGGAACGGACATGCACCAGATCGACGTTCTCCGAGCGGATCAGTTCGGCAATACGCTCGACATTGTGGTGCATGACGACCGGGTTCTTGGACGCCACTGGCAAAACAAAGTGTTTGGCCCCGGCGCGGCCCAGATTGTGCACCAGCGGCCCGCCCTCGGAAGCGACCAGCGCCTGTCCGCCGGCGGCGGTGATGGCCGCCGCGATTTCGACGGTGCCGCGCTCGACGCCGCCGCTGGCGCCAAGGGCCGGCAGTATCTGCAAAACGCAGGGCCACTTGGAACCGGGCTTCTGGCGTTCCAACGAGCCGGGCCCGGTGTTATCGTGCGCGGAGTCATTCATGTTCATCAATCGACGATAGCGCGGTCCAAGTTATGCCCATTCAAGCCCAAAGCCCGAACGCACTCACCGGCCAGGACGGCTCAATGATCGCCTACCGGCATACCCCTGGCAAGTCTCC
>JAQBZY010000290.1 GCA_027620395.1 Pseudomonadota bacterium | reverse complement strand
CCGGCGTCGGCGGCGGCATTGGTCATTTCCCCCAACTCACGCGCCATCGCGTCCGTGAACCTCCGCCGCCGGGTCGAGCCGCCGACCAGCACGGCGATCCGGGGCATTGGCAATTCATCGACGGCGCCGGCCCACTCAACCCGCGCCGCCGCCAGCCGCGCCGGCGTGATCCGGTGCGGCGCCGCCTTTATGGCCATGACGTTGGCCGCATTCGCCGGCCGGTCATGCGCCGGCCAAGCGATCAGATCGAAATCGCTCCGCCCGGCGCCCGGATCCATGATCTGGCACAGCTTGGTCTTGCCGCCGGCGCGATGCTTGATCCAGCGCGCCACCGGCGCCGTCCGCCGGCCAGCCGCAATCACCAGATCCGGCCAGGGCGGCGTCAACATGTTACGAGACGATGCGTCAATGCCGGTCAAAGACGCGCCGAGCAAAATATTCGGTAAGATGCCGAGCGGCCCGTCGTCGATGCAAATTTCCCGGTACGGTTGGCCGAGCGCATCGGCGACGCCGAAGGCCTGGCTCCGGTTACCGGCCTTGCCGTCGGCCAGCGCCCAGATGGCCGTCCCCTCAGGCACCGAGATAGCGCGCCCGAAGCTCGCGCTTCAAAACCTTGCCGGCGACGTTCCGTGGAAACTCGTCCACGATCAGCAGATCGGAAAGGCGTTGGAATTTTGCCTCGACCCGTTCGTTGATCCACGCCTTGATGCCGGCCGTATCGCTCGCGGCACCGGCACGGAGCACCACCGCGCCGACCGGCGTCTCGCCCCATTTCTCGTTTGGCACGCCGAACACGGCGACTTCGCTGACATCCGGATGGCCGACGGCGATCTCCTCGATATCGCGCGGGTAGACGTTGACGCCGCCCGAGATGATCATCTCCTTCTTGCGATCAACCAGATAGAGAAACCCGTCCTCGTCGACATAGCCGATGTCGCCGGTATGAAGCCAGCCATCCCGGATCGCCGCCGCCGTAAGATCGTCGCGTTTGTAATATCCGGGCATCAGCATCGGACCACGGCCGACAATTTCTCCCGGCGCACCGACCGGAACCTGATTGCCGTCTTCGTCCAAAATCTTCATTTCGTGAAACGCCGCCGGCGCGCCGACGGAAGCCAACTTGTGCTCAACATCGGTCTTGTCGAGGATGGTCATGAACCCCTCGGTCAGGCCATATAGCTCGTAGAAGCGGCCCGGAAGCTCGCGGGCTAGGCGTTGCTTGTGCGCCAGATGCAAGGGCGCCCCCAAGGTTTGCAACATTTCCAGACTTTGCAGCCGGGCGCTGTCGAATTCCGGCGCGTCCATCAATTGCACGATCTGCGACGGCACCATGATGGTATGCGTGACCCGTTCACGTTCGATGGTCTCGATCGCCGAAGTGGGGTCGAAACTCGGCAGCAGGACATAGGTACAACCGACGAACATCCAAGGCATCAGTGTCAGGAAAGCCCCGTTGAAGACAATCGATCCGGCATGCATGACGACGCTTTCCGGCGTCATCCGCCACGCCGACGCGAAGATGGTACAGTAATTTCCCCGCACCCGGTGCGTATGCACGATCCCCTTGGGCTCGCCGGTGGTACCCGACGTGAAAATGATGTTGTAGGGGTCTTCCGGCCCGATGCCTGCATCGGGGGGCTCGGTGTCGGCGGCGCGGTCGACCATGTCGAAGTAGGCTCGGTAGCCATCCGGCGCGGTGCGGCCGATTAATATCCATCGGTCGGCGGCGATTGCCGGAACATCGTCCCGGATAGCGTTCAAGGTGTCTGTGAAAGTGGCCACCGAAAATACCATCACGCAGTCGGACTTTTTTAAGAGCGTGCGAAGCCCGGCCAGCTGCAACAGCGTGCTCGACGGCACCACCACGGCGCCGATCTTGGCCGCCGCCCAATACAGTTCCAAAAGCTCGATGCAGTTCGGCAAAATGGTCGCGATCTTGTCGCCTTTACTGATTCCGGATTCGATCAGCGCGTTAGCGAGCCGGTTGATGCGGGCATTGAACTGCCGGAACGTGAGACGCTTTTCCTTGAACACGACAGCGATGTGATCGCCTCGAAATTCCGCCTGCCGGGCCGGCAACGTGCCGATATTCATGCCCCGCCTCCACTACCCAGCGTGGCGGCCAGATGCGCGTACCGGGCGGCCCGGCCGACGGCCTTGCCGTGCACTGGCTTTCGGACCTGCCAGTTGGAAGCCGTCAGCACCGCACCTTTCGCCCGGTCCGGCCTGGCGCAGGCGTCGTCCCAAGACAAATTCAGGAAATCCGTGATCCGCCTCGCGGCAGTTTGGGGATCGGCGACCACATCCTCGTAATCGAGCTGCAAAAGCGGCAAGGCGGCGGCCGTCTTCCAATGCCCCATCACCCGATCGACGGCGGCCGCATAACGCCCGATGTCACCCAAGTCCCAAGCCCACGGATGGTCGGCCTTGAAATTCTGGAAATAGTTGGATATCGCGACATCGGCTGAGTTGCGCCGGCAATGAATCACCCGGGCATCCGGAAACAGCACCGCGATCAAGCCGAGATAAAAGGCATTGCCGGGCGTCTTGTCGACGATCCAGCCATCCGCCGGCGCCTCGCGGCCGAGTCTGGCCAGATATGCCGCCGCCATTGATGATGCTTGTTCAGCCTCCAGTTTCACGACATCGGCTGGATATTCGTCGATCAGCCCGGCCAGCGCATCGGCTTCGCCCACGGAAATCACATCCGGGTGCGCCGCCGCCATCTGTTCGAGCAGCGTGGTTCCGGAGCGCGGCATGCCGACGATGAAGGCCATCCGAGCCGGGTTGGCGGCGACACCGTGCAAATGATCAAGGACCTCCTTGTTCAAGCTACCGACGACGGTATCGATGGCGGCGTCGAATTGATCGGCATCGAAATCGCGGCCATCGGCCGCCAGCCCCGCCTTGCGCCGGGCATTGCCGTCGGCGACGGCGGCGAAAGCGGCGTCGAACTCGCCCTTGGCATCCAAGGCCTCTCCCAAGGCAAACAGGAACGCGACCCGGTCGACGGGCGTCAACTGGGCATCTCCGGCCTTCTTTTTCAGGAACATTAGATCGTCATCGGATAGCGCCGATCCCTTGGCACTGACGATATTCTGCCAGGCCTCGCCAAAATCCGGGCGGGCCTTTGCTGCGAGCCGGAATGCGGCCTCCGCTCGATCCAAGTGGCCCTCGGCCAATTCGACCACGCCTAGCCCGAGATGTGCCTCGGCAAAGCCCGGGGCCCGTTTGATAAGCCCTTCATAGCCCGCCGCCGCGCCTGCAAGATCGCCCGACTTGAACCGGGCCGCCGCCAGATTGGCCTCGGCCTCGGCATAGGCCGGACGGCGCCGAAGCGCGTCCTCGAAGCACAACATCGCGCCCGGCAAATCGCCGAGTTCGCGCCGGACATTGCCGAGCGCATTATGCGCCTCGGCGAAGCTCGGATGTCCGGCAATCACGGTCTGACACTGTTCCTCGGCGGTTGCGAGTTCGCCCAGTCGGCGGAGCGCGATTGCAAGATTTGTCCGGGCCATCGGATTGTCCGGCCAAGCCTCAACGGCGGCGGCGAACCGCT
>JAQBZY010000289.1 GCA_027620395.1 Pseudomonadota bacterium | reverse complement strand
CCGACTGGCATGCGCGGAATGCTGCGTCGGAATTGGAACGAAAGCCGCGGCACCGGCCATCAAGCCCTTCATCGACGTTCTGATATTGGCGAAAGAAATGCTCGCCACCATCACCAAGCGGACCGCCGCGTCGGCTTTCGTAATCCTTGAGAGCGTCATCATGGTGGCGCGCTCGCCGACGCCGATATCGAGGATCACGACATCAACCGGTTGACGCCAGATCGCACTGACGGCGCCGACACGGTCGGTTGCAGTGGCGACGATTTTAATGTCCTCGGCGCGTTTCAGCGCGGCCTGGATGGGCTTGGTGATGAGATCTATTTCGGCGCAAAGCAGAACCCGAACGGTCCGGGTTGGACCGCCGCCGGTTTCTGGATCGGAAGATACAGGCACAGGCATCAACCTTGACTACGCGTTCGCTACGCCGTTGTCCAGATGACCTATAAAGCGGATTGACGGGGGCTCGGGCCGGCCCTAGAAGAGCGGTGGGACACGCCTCCCCAACGAGGCGCGGCCTTCTGTGAGGAAGGAGAAAACATGAACGCCATACAGAAGCCAGGCCTTCGCCCGGCCAATCCAAGATTCTCATCCGGACCCTGCGCCAAGCGCCCTGGTTGGAGCGTCGAAGCGCTTTCAGAAGCCTTCGTCGGTCGCTCGCACCGGCACGCCATCGGCAAGGCGCGCCTGCAAGAAGTGATCGAGCGGAGCAAGCGGTTGCTTCGGATCCCCGAGGGCTACCGCCTCGGCATCGTACCGGGTTCCGATACCGGCGCCGTCGAAATGGCGATGTGGTCGCTGCTCGGACCGCTGGGCGTCGAAGTGCTGCAATGGGAAAGCTTCGGCGGCCAGTGGGCGACCGATGTCATCAAGCAGCTCAGGCTCAAGGACGTCAAGGTGACGCAGGCCGGCTATGGCCAGCTTCCCGATCTATCCAACGTCGATTTCAGCCGCGATGTCATTTTCACCTGGAACGGCACCACCAGCGGTGTGCGCGTGCCGAATGGCGATTGGATCGCCGATGACCGGCAAGGATTGACCATCTGCGACGCTACCTCGGCGGCGTTCGCCATGGACATTCCGTGGTCCAAGATCGATGTCGCGACCTGGTCGTGGCAAAAGGCCATGGGCGGCGAGGCGGCGCACGGCATGCTGCTGTTGAGCCCGCGTGCCGTCGAGCGGATAGCGGCTTACGATCCGCCATGGCCGATGCCGAAAGTGTTCCGCATCAAGAAAGGTGGCAAGCTCAACGAGGAAATCTTCGAAGGCTCGACCATCAATACGCCGTCGCTGCTGTGTGTCGAGGACGCGCTGGACGGATTGCGGTGGGGCGACGAAGTCGGTGGGCTCGGCGGCTTGATCGGCCGCGCCGAACGAAATGCCGCCGTGCTTTCAAGGTGGTCCGAGCGGTCTGACTGGATCGCCAACATCTGTGCCGATCTCGCCGCCCGCTCGACGACATCGGTCGGGTTCATCGTCATCGACGCTTGGTTCAAGGGGTTGGCCGAGGACGCGCAGCGCGCCGCGATCAAGAAGATGTGCGGCATGCTCGACAAGGAAGGTGTCGCGCACGATCTGGCGGCGCACCGGGACGCGCCACCGGGTTTGCGCATCTGGTGCGGCGCCACTGTCGAGACCTCGGATTTGGAAGCGCTCTGCCCTTGGCTCGATTGGGCCTTCGCCACCGTCAAATCGGAAGCGGGAGTTTGAGCCATGTTCAATGTGCTGATTTCCGACAAAATGAGCCCCGAGGCCGCCGCCGTGTTTACCGCGCGCGGCATCGAGGTCGACGTCAAGACCGGCCTCGATAAAGACGAACTCGCCAAGATCATCGGCGATTACGATGGCCTCGCCATCCGCTCGGCGACCAAAGTGACACTTAAAGTTTTGGCCAATCCGGGCCGACTCAAAGTGATCGGCCGGGCCGGCATCGGCGTCGACAACGTCGATTTGCCGGCGGCGACGCAGAAGGGCATCGTCGTCATGAACACGCCCTTCGGCAACGCCATCACCACGGCCGAGCATGCGATTTCGTTGATGCTGGCGTTGGCCCGGCAAATTCCGGCCGCCAATGCCTCGACACACGCAGGCAAGTGGGAAAAGACCCGCTTCATGGGCGTCGAGCTGATGGGCAAGACCTTGGGCGTCATCGGCTGCGGCAATATCGGCTCCATCGTCGCCGACCGGGCGCAGGGCTTGAAAATGAAGGTGATTGCCTTCGATCCATATCTGTCAGAGGAGCGGGCGATGCAGTTGGGGGTCGAGAAAGTCGATCTCAATAGCTTGTTCGAACGCGCTGACTTCATCAGCCTACACACACCGCTGACCGAGCAAACCCGGAACATCGTCGATGCCGCGGCGCTGACTCGCACCAAGAAAGGTGTCCGGATCATCAATTGCGCGCGCGGCGGGTTGGTCGACGAGGTGGCGCTCAAGGCGGCACTTGATGCCGGTCACGTCGCTGGCGCCGCGCTCGATGTTTTCGTCCTGGAACCGGCAGAGACCAATCCGCTGTTCGGCATGGACAACGTCGTCGCCACACCGCACCTGGGGGCGTCGACCACGGAAGCGCAGGAAAAAGTCGCGGTTCAGGTCGCCGAACAGATGGCCGATTATCTGCTGACCGGTGCCGTCACCAACGCGCTCAACATGGCGTCTGTTTCGGCGGAGGAAGCGCCCCGGCTGAAACCCTACATGGTGCTGGCCGAGCAACTGGGCGGCTTCGCCGGCCAGGCGACACAGTCGGCGATCAAGGAAATCGACATCTGCTTCGAAGGCGACGTTGCCTCGCTGAACGTCAAGCCGTTGACCGCCATCGTCTTGAAGGGCCTCTTGGGGTCGCTTCTGGAAGGCGTCAACATGGTCAACGCGCCGCTGATCGCGGAAGAACGCAACATCAAGATCCGCGAGGCGAAATCCGACACCGCCGGTGACTATCACACGCTGATCACGGTGACGGTGACGACCGAGAACCAGACCCGCTCGATCAAGGGGACGCTGTTCAACGACGAGCCCCGGATCGTCGAGATCAAGGGCATCCACATCGATGCCCGCTTGGGCCCCAACATGATTTATCTCGCCAACAACGATAAGCCGGGCCTGATCGGGGCCTTGGGGACGCTGTTGGGCGACGCGGGCGTCAACATCGCGACCTTCAACCTCGGCCGGGCCCAGGCCGGCGGCAATGCGATCGCCCTAATCGAGGTCGATGGCCAACCACCGGAAAAATTGATGGCGGCGATCAAGGGGCTGACCAACGTGCAGCTGGCGATTGCGATGCGGTTCTAGGGGCGCCTCCTCATCCTCCGAGACGGGTCTGCGGCCCTCCTCATCCTTCGAGACGGGTCTGCGCCCCTCCTCAGGATGAGGATTTTATTCAGGCCCTCATCGTGAGGAGCCCGCGAAGCGGGCGTCTCGAAGGATGAACATGGAAAAGCTTCACGCCGCGCTGTCTTTGGCCTTCGGCGGCTTACGCTGCTCACTCTATTCCTGTCCTGAAGAGCTCACGTCAGCGGGCGGGACGCCTAGGGTGGAAAATCGGGCGCTCGATTTTCTATCGGTTCATATGA
>JAQBZY010000288.1 GCA_027620395.1 Pseudomonadota bacterium | reverse complement strand
GGGCATCGACCTCGCGCGCGCCATACATGTTAAGAACAATTTTGTCGGCGTTCCAATAGGCGACGACATTGCCGACGGCGGCAAAGCCGAGCGCGATCACCATGCCGCCCTCGCCGGCCAGCAGATATCCCGCCACGCCGAACAGCGCGGTCAGTCCAGCCAACAAAATGCCGGTCTTGAGATAGTTCATGGGGAGGCCCTTCCATGCGGCGGAGGTTGCGCCGCCGCAGCAATTGAATTATTCCAAAACCGCCGGATTTCAAGCGCCGGGGAGGAGTATTTTCATGGACGACGACGCGACGCCGATTGAAGCGGCGAACAAACGTGCCGCCAGCGAGCCGGAACGGAAAGCGCCCGCCAAGCCGCTGCCGCCCGAAACCGGCGGTCCTGAGGGGCCCGAGCCGACACGGTTCGGGGATTGGGAAAAAAAGGGCCGCTGCATCGATTTTTGACCCCTGCCGACGCGTCACGCCGGGCTTGCCGGCCCTGGGCCACGACCGTGGGGTTTGGGGAATTGTCGCCTGACGCGCCATTTGCTCCAGCGCGTCGACGTGTCGTAAGGTTTCCGTCACCCCGCCGTCATAGCTTGGCCGGGGCCACGGTGAGGCTAATGCCGGCGAGAGGGCAATGAGGCTTTTTGATTCAATATTTAAAGCGCTCTCCCCTGGGCGAAAGAAACGCAAGAAGCGTGGCAGAGCCACCCACGCCGGCGGTGGCGGATTCCGCCCAAGCGGCGAGGACGGCCGGGCGTCGGCCAAGGTGGTGGTGGCCGATCTTTATGGGTCGGGCGGCGGCGAATTCGCCGACCGGATCACCGGCATTCTCACCAATGAGCAGACTTTTCTCACCTATCGCCTTAAGAAATCGATCCGCCAAAATATTCGCCTAGGACTTTTGGAGCGGCTGTTGGTCGCCGCCGAGGAGGCCGGAAATTTACTGAACGAGGAAAAAGGCGATCTGTTGATTTGGGGCGAGATGGAGGACATGGGCACCATCGGGCGGATGAACTTTTACTCGCCCGTCGGCGGAGTCGACGGCCAGCCAGGCACGTTCGGTCTCGCCGATAGCCTCGATCTGCCGTGGCCGCTGCCGGATGGCTTCGGCGACATCGTCCGGGGCGTGGTTTTGGCGGCCATCGGTGGCGTCACCGAGGGCGCCAAGACCGACATCGCGGCATCGCTCAAAAAGCATTTACCGGCGATCGAGACCGCGGTCAGCCAATTGCCGGCCGATCTGAATGATGAAAACAGGGCGGCTATCTTGAACTGCGCCGGCAACGCCTTCGCGACCTCGATCCGCTTCGGCGACAAGGGCGCTTTGCCGGGCGCGGTGAAGATGTATGAAATGGCCGGGACCTTTTGCAGCGCAACCGCGTCGCCGGTGATCTGGGCGCTGGTCCAGACGCATTGGGCAGCCGCGCTTGAGGCCGATGGGCGGCAGCGCAAGGATCCGGCCGGCGTCGAGGCGGCGATCCAACGGTACAAGGCTGTCGCTGACGGGCTGTCGAAGGACATCAATGGTTACGACTGGGCGCTGGCGCAGGTCCGCCGCGCCATGGCGATTTATAAGCTCGCCGGCATGGTTCCGGAAAAAACCGCCGCCTATCTGAAGCAGGCCGGATCGGCGTTCGAAGAAGCGCTGACGATTTACAATCGCCAGACAATGCCGGCGCGTTGGGGCGAGGTGATGAACCACTACGGCGTCGTCTTGATGGCGCTCGGCAATTACGGCGAAAGCAACGAAACACTCGAAAAATCGATCACGACCTTCAAGCAGGCCCTCGAAATCCGCAAACGCGAAATTGCGCCAATTCCGTGGGCCCAGACCGTCAACAATCTGGGTGCGGCCTGTTTCGCGCTCGGCAAGCGGAACAAGGAGACATACCTGCTGAACGAAGCGGCGGTCTGTTTCGAAGGCGCCATCGGCGTCTATAAATTCACCCGCGGCCAGAAAAAGCGGACCAAGGTGATCGCCGGCAATCTGGAAAAAGTCCGGCGCATGCTGGCCGGCGGCGGTGACGCCGATGCCGGGCCGGAAAGGCGGAAAAAGAAAGCGGCGCCCTGAGGCGCCGCTTCCGGTATCGGAGGCTTGAACGCCAGGACTTACGACTTCCGGTTCTGCCGGCTCTCAATCAGTCCCTCGACGACAGCCGGATCGGCCAGGGTCGAGGTATCGCCCAAGTTTGAGAAATCGTCCTCGGCGATCTTCCTGAGAATACGCCGCATGATCTTGCCGGAACGCGTCTTCGGCAGGCCCGGCGCCCATTGCAGCCAATCCGGGCTGGCAATCGGGCCGATGTCCTTCCTGACCCAGGCGACCAGTTCCTTCTTCAGCGCGTCGGACGGCTCCTCACCGGCGTTCAGCGTCACGTAGGCGTAGATGCCCTGGCCCTTGATGTCGTGCGGCGCGCCGACGACGGCGGCCTCGGCGACCTTGGCGTGCGCCACCAGCGAAGACTCGACCTCCGCCGTTCCCATGCGGTGCCCGGAAACGTTGATCACGTCGTCGACGCGCCCGGTGATCCAGTAATAGCCGTCGGCGTCACGCCGGCATCCGTCGCCGGTGAAATACTTGCCCTTGTAGGCCGAGAAGTACGTCTCCATGAACCGCTGGTGATCGCCATAAACGGTGCGCATCTGGCCGGGCCAACTGGTGGCGATGCAGAGGTTTCCCGCCGCCGCGCCATCCATGACCTTGCCTTCGGCGTCGACGATCTCGGGCACGATGCCGAAGAACGGCAGCGTCGCGGAGCCGGGCTTCAAGTCAATGGCACCCGGCAGCGGCGTGATCAGAATGCCGCCGGTTTCCGTCTGCCACCATGTATCGACGATCGGGCAACGGTTATCGCCGACGACGCGGAAATACCATTCCCACGCTTCCGGATTGATCGGTTCCCCGACCGAGCCCAAAAGCCGGAGCGACTTCCGGGACGTCTTTTTGACCGGGCCGTCGCCTTCGCGCATCAGTGCCCGGATGGCTGTCGGCGCGGTGTAGAAGATCGACACCTTGTGCTTGTCGCAGACCTCCCAGAACCGAGACACACTTGGATAGTTTGGCACGCCCTCGAACATTAGGGTTGTCGCGCCGTTGGCAAGCGGCCCGTAAAGAATGTAACTGTGGCCGGTGACCCAGCCGACATCGGCAGTGCACCAGTAAATCTCGCCGTCCTTGTAATCGAAGACGTATTGATGCGTCATCGCCGCATAGACCAGATAGCCGCCGGTGGTGTGCAACACGCCCTTCGGCTTGCCGGTCGAGCCCGAGGTATAAAGTATGAACAGCGGATCCTCGGCGCTCATCTCTTCGGGCTTGCAGTCAGTCGACGCCGCCTTGGTGACGTCCTCGTACCAGACATCGCGCTTGGCCGTCATGTCGATGCCGCCGCCGGTGCGCTTGACGACGATCACCGTGTGCACGCTGTCGCATTTCTTCAGCGCTTGGTCGGTGTTGGCTTTTAGCGGCACCTTCTTGCCGCCGCGCAACCCCTCGTCGGCGGTGATCACCGCGACGCATTTGGAATCGTCGATCCGCTGGGCCAGGCTGTCTGGTGAAAAGCCGCCGAAGACGAC
>JAQBZY010000287.1 GCA_027620395.1 Pseudomonadota bacterium | reverse complement strand
CGTTTGCGCGCGCACGGTGGAAACATTGATCGAACTTTTCAGCAATGCGTCGACGCCCTGCCAAATATCACCGACCCGAATCGTCAGCATCAAGGTGGCCGCAAAGATGGTCAGCGGCAGGAACCTGATCTTGGAGAATAGTCGCTTCATGTCGGACCTCGTCGATGTTGCTGCCGGTTCGGCTCAGCGCGCCTCGCGCAGCGCCCGCAAGAGTTCCCGCTCGGCTTCGGACCTGGTCGTGTCGGCGTCCGGTTCGGCCTGACGCCGGGCCGACGGCGCCGGGCGCGGCGTCGCTGGCGTGTCCGGAGCTGTCCGTTTCGGCTGCGGCCCCGCGCCAAGATCGTCCCGGGCCTCGCCGATCAACGCTTCCAGCCGATCGGCGGCGGCGTTCGAACGTTCGTAGAGAAACGCCAGATCATCGCGCAGCGATTGCGCCCGCGCCATTTGCTGATCGAGCGCCGAAGCCACGGCTCGAAGCTGCTGAATGTTGCCTTCGGCGCGGAAGGTCGATTCCCCGAACGTTCGCGCCAATTGCTCGAGTTGGTCCTTGTCGTTGCGGGGTCGCGTCAGCCGCTTGTTGAGGGTCACGGCATAGCCAATGGTGATGATCAGCAGAATCGCCACCAAAATGTCCATGATCAAGTTATAAGGCATGAAAACCTCGCTTTCCGGCGTCCGGTCATTGGTCGTGCGGCACTTTTTCCAACCGGTCTTCGATCATGACCGCGATTTGATTGCCCTTGCGCCCCATTTTGGCCGTGTACATCGGAACGTCGCCGCAGACGAGTTCGATTTTCGACTGCGGCGTCGCACTGAGCATGATTTGCGATCCGACTTTCAAATCGAAAACTTCGTGCAGTTTCATGATCTGGGTGTCGATCACCGCCTCCAGATCGACATCGGTGACCCACAACTCCTGGGCCAAGTGCGTTTCCCAAATTGTGTCGCGGCCGAATTTTTCACCCATGAACATCTGCAGCAATAGTTCGCGGACTGGTTCCAGCGTTGCATACGGCAACAGCAACTCGAGGCGCCCGCCGCGGTCTTCCATGTCGATCCGGAGCCGGGCCACAATGGCCGCGTTCGACGGCCTGGAGATCGTCGCAAATCGTGGATTTGTTTCGAGTCAGTCGAAACGGCAGGTCACCGGGCTCAACGGCTCGAACGCCGCCGATAGATCGCCTAGCATGACGTGCACCATCCGCTCGACCAAGGACCGCTCGATGGTCGTGTAGGGCCGGCCCTCGATGCGCATCGCGGCGGTGCCGCGGCGCCCACCCAACAGCACGTCGACGATAGAATAGATCAGCGAACTGTCGACGGTGATGAGGCCGTAGTTATCCCATTCCTCGGCCTTGAAGACGCTCAGCATCGCCGGCAACGGGATCGAATTCAGATAGTCGCCAAATCGGATCGAGGCGATGTTGTCGAGGGAAACCTCAACGTTGTCGGAGGTGAAATTTCTAAGCGAGGTCGACATCAACCGGACCAGCCGGTCAAACACCACTTCGAGCATCGGCAGGCGTTCGTAGGACACCAACGCCGACGACAGAATGGCCTGGATGCCGGCCCGTTCGGAGCCCTCATCACCACTTTCGTCGAATCCCAGAAGTGAGTCGATTTCGTCTTGATTGAGGACCCGGGTCGCCTCGCGTGCTGGCGCCGCAGCTCCGCCGCCGCCGTCCACCATCGATTCCCATTCGGCCGCGAGATCGTCCTGGCCGCCTTCGCCACCTTCGCCGTCGCCGCCGAGCGCCGCTTCCCATTCCGCAGCTAGCGCATCTTGATCCGAGTCGTCACCGGGAGCCATGTCTGTTCGCTCTCCTCAGTCCCTAGCCATGCCGGGGCGGCCATGCATCGTCATTGGATCAGCATCTCTTTGAACAGAATGTCGCGGACCTTCGCCGGGGACACGGCGACGCGAATGCGAGCCAACAATTCCTCGCGGAGCCGGTACATACAGGCCGAGCCACTAAGATCCTCGACCCTGAGTTCCCGGAGATAGACGTTGAAATTATCCATCACCCGCGCAATGACCCCTTCGATGATTGGCTTATCCTCCGCTTTCTCTAATTCGAGGCTGACCTGTATCTTAATGAAACGAGCCTTCCTGCCACCGGTATTCAAGTTCACGGTCAACGCCGGCAACTCGTAAAAAACGCTAGGCCCGGTCTGGCCGCCCTCCGTCCCCTGCGCCGCGTCTCCGGGCGCCTTACCGGTGATCATTTTAATCACCGGATCGAGCAGGCCCGTAAAATATGCGCCCGCGATACCGCCGATAACGAGGAGCAGAACCACGGCAACGATGATGACGAGCTTTTTTTTACCGCCCCCCCCTACCGCATTGGCGTCGCCACCACCTTGTTCATCCGCTGCGTCGACTTCCTCTTCCTCGGCCATGCGGTCCTTTCGGTTCGCGCCGGCGCCACCCTGAGGTGATGCCGTCGTCAGACTATATTGCCCGTTTGGTTAACAAGTGGTTTCCGGCGCCCGCTTGGGCGTCTTGGATACGCCAGAGGCCGATACCGTCAATCCCTTGGCGGGCTTAGGTTTCAGCGAATCGTAGAATACCAAATCGGCGGTCGACGGGGCAACTATGCAGCATCGGCGGTCGACGCCGACCCACGGCGACAATTCCGGGCGGTCGGGAAATTCCTGCCCGGCAGACCCTGCCCGCGACCGCTACTTCAACCGCCATGGAACCAACGCCAACGCATAACATATTGATATTGTTAATTTTATAGAGTTGGCATGCCGCCTGCATATCCCTCGGCGGGACAATCCGGCAACGGACATAGGGGACTTGTAAGATGGAAAACTCAATGTATGTGGCGCTATCGCGCCAAGCCGCGCTTAGGCGCGAAATCGACGTCGTCGCTAACAACCTCGCCAACATGGGCACGCACGGCTTCAAGGGCGAGCGCATGATGTTCGTCGAGCACTTGGTCAAAAGTAAGGGTGGCGAAAATCTGATTTCGCCCCGCTTGGCCTATGTCAGGGACATCGCGACCATGACCGACGAACGTGCCGGCGCCATTGATCAGACGGGAAATCCGCTCGATGTCGCGATCCAGGGCGAGGGCTACTTCGCGGTCCAGACCCCGACCGGAGAGCGGTATACCCGCAATGGGAGGTTTCAACTCGATAACACCGGCCAGTTGGTCAATCAGCTCGGTCAACCGGTGCTGGCCGACGGCGGCTCGCCGATCGTCTTTGCGCCGGAGGACCGCGAGATCGTGATTTCCCGGGACGGCACGGTGTCGACCAACAACGGCGAAGTCGGCAAGCTCCGGGTCGTCAAGTTCGCCAACGAGCAAAAGCTCGAGCGGACGTCGGGCGCGCAATTCATTGCCGGCGCCGACAACGCGCCGCAAAAAGTGGACAGGCCGAGCGTCGTTCAAGGCTCGGTTGAAAACTCCAACATCGAACCGATCATTGAAATGGCGAACATGATTAGCGTGCACCGCGCCTATGACGCGGTGCGCAACTTCATCGACCGCGAAGACGAGCGTCAGAAGACGATGATTCGCGATCTGCCGCGGGCCAACTAACCGGCGTCTTCGATCGCCC
>JAQBZY010000286.1 GCA_027620395.1 Pseudomonadota bacterium | reverse complement strand
CGGCGGCATAGGATTTGAACGCCGCCTCGGCCCGTTCGATCAACGGCCCGATGTCGGCGCCGCCCTGCCGGTCGCGGCCGGCGTCATCGACGGCGGCGGCCAGCTTGATCAACGCGTCGACGTGCGCCAGCGCCGCCTTACATGCGGTCTGATGCTGCTGAAACGCCTTGGCGTCGTCGGGCACCTGGGCGTCGGCCAGCGCGCGGTAGTTTTTAAGGGCCCGGTCGAGAGCCCCCGGCAGCGCTTCGGCCAGCGCTTGCTTGGACGCGTCGACCGGCGTCGGCTGGGCCCGCTTCCGGGCCGGCCGGGTGGTTTTTTTCTTGGCCATGGTGGCTCCTCATGAATATGGCGAACGTCAGGTCCAATCGACGAAACCGACGCTGGTAGGCAACCCCTGCGGCGTCGGCGCGCCCGCCGATTTGATGGCGCTGTTGAGCAGGCTGTTGCCGATGCCGAGCAATGGATTTGTCGACGGCTTGCGGCTGTTCTCGCGGAGCGATTGGATCGAAAAATCGAGCAGTTGATTCTGATCGGCGATCGCCTGCTCGGTCCGAGATGTGATGCCGCTTAGAAGCGAATCGGCCGAGCCGCCGGTCGAGCTGACGCCGCGGGCCCCGAACCGGGCCCGCGCCGTCGCTTGCTCCTGCTTGGCCTGCTCGCGCAATTGCTTTTCACGCAATTGCTGCTGCATCTGTTGTTGTTCGATTTGCCGATTGGCGGCGGCCTGTTGCGCCTTGGCCTGCGAGGAAGCGGCGGCTTCCGATTGGATGGCGGACAATGCCGCGGCGGCGATGACGGGGGCAAATTGCATGTGACTTCTCCTTTGTTGAGTATTTTTGGCGCTTAGCTATTGGCGGCGATTTTGGTGACCACCGACAGCAGATTGAACGGCAGCGGAATGTCCTGTTCGATCCACCACAGCGGCGTCGGACCGACGGTTCGCCAACCGAGCGCCCGGATGGTCTTGTCGCCGGTGAACGACAACGGCGCCTGATCGAGCAACGCGCCGCCCAAATTCCGGAACGGCACATCGACGAAGCCACGGCCGACATCGATCCGAAGTGCCGAAGTGTCCTTCAAGCGCATGGTGATGGCGATCGGCCGAACCTTGACGCCCATGCCGCTGCCGCCGGCCCCAAACGCCGGCGGCATCGGTTCGACCCGGTGCGCGTAGGCGTAGCCGGCTTCCAGCGTCGACGCCGCATACCCGAGTTCGATGGCGCCGGACGCAACCGTGGCATCGTCGCGGGGCGAGCCGTCAGCCAGGATGGCGATGCTGGCACCGTCCAGATGATCCAACCCGCTCCACGACGTTTCCGGCGTTTCCGAGGTTTGCCGGATGGCACTATCGGTCGACAGCATATCGTCGAACGTTTCGATCAGATGATCGGCGCCGCGCAACACCAAGACGTAGGTATCGGTGCCGACGACGGCAATCGATTGGAAGCTGCCTTCGGTTTCCTGCAACGACCAGGCGTTGACCTGTTCGGAGCGGTAGGCCGTCAACGTGCCGAGCGTGCCGTTGCTCATCACCACGTGCAGCAGGCGTCTTGAGTTGTCGTAGTCCTGGTCGAGCGGCGCGTCGATCAGGTGATGCGCCGTGGTCGCCAGATCGGTCGACTGATACGCCTGCTCGACATCGGCGAACAGAAACTCGCGAACGCCGCTGGAATCCCGGGCAACGAACACGGTGGCGCCGTCGACATCGCGCGGCGGCACCGAGCGGTCGACCGGCACACCGACCCGGGTCTGACGCTTCAGTTGCAGATTTTCCGGCGTCAGCGGATCGCCACTGACCATCCATTCGGCTCCGGATGTGAAGACCTGCAAATGCCGGCCGGAAAAGACCGCCCGGATGGCATTGACCTGGTCCGACAGGATGGCGAATTCGATCGATTCGTCATCCAACCCCTCGCCGAGATCAAAGTTGAACAGATCGGCTGATTTCGACAACCAGAGCCGGTTTGGGAGATCGCGCGAACCGCCGATCACCAGTCGGTCCTGGTGGAAGCACACCGACACCGGCCAGCCGCGGACCGCGGAGAACGATTGCTCCTCCCAGTCCTTGGTCGCCGACGTGCCGGCCAACGTCTCCTTCACCGTCGCCGAGGCCACCGTCGCCGAGGTAATGCTGTCGATGAGCACTTCCTTATTCTGGACCCGGAACCTGAGCCCGGCGTGATCCGCATCGAAAACAGTCGCCGACGCCGTCAGGGTGATCGAGCCCGATGTCGCGCTAGCTGTCATGGTGACGTCGTCGGCGGCGAATTTATGATGCGGTTGCTGGATTCGATCGTAGGCGGGATCGCCGCCTTCGGCCGGTTTTTGCTGGTCGAGAAATACCCACACCGCGATGCTCCAATCGGTGTGCGAGGTCCGCGTGATCTTTTGCGGCTCGATATCGTGGTGCGTCACGAACAACGTGTCGGCGCTTTGCACCCAGACGATCTGATTGATTTGCGCCGCCGTCCATGGCGTCGTCAGATAGGCGACTTGCTCGTCATCCTTGTAGACATCGAGCCTACTGTCGGTAAAGACCGGCAGATAGACTTGCTCGGTGTTGAACTCGAACGCCAACAAGCGCCCGACACCCAAGGCGGTGGCCACATAGCGGAGCCCGGGCCGGCGGACGATGCCGCCGGTCGCATGGATAAAGACGTTCCGCAATGCCGCCGCACCGTTGGCGTAAGCCTTGAGGTCGCCGCGTCCAAGCAGCCGGGGCGATATCTCGCCGCCGGTGAAGTTGGTTTTTTCGATATTGATCTGTGCCATCAGGAACGTACCTCCACCAGGGTGAAATCCTCGATCCGGCCGGGCGTTTCCTGCTGCGCGTCGATCTGCTTGGCGCGGCTGTATTCGTTCTCGGCCAGCTTGGCGAGCGTTTCGGCGCGCGATGTGGAATCGGTCAGCGGAATGCAGAATTCGGCCGCCAGCCGCGCGATCAGGGCTTGATCGAAGAACGGCGGAAACTCCGATTCGGCCGGCCTGAAGATATAAGTCAGCGCGACTTCCAAAGCGTCGGTGTGCAGCCGGCGCTCGGCTATCCGATACTCAATGCCGCGTCCCCGGCCACTGACACCAGCGGAAAGGGCGCGCAGAAAGTCCGACGGCAGTTGGTAAGCGAACTCATAATCCGCGATCGGTTTCTCGGCGAGCTGCGACAGCCAGGTTTGGCTGGTCGCGAAACTCCAAGGATAGGCCGATATAAGCGCGTCGCGGAGCGAGCCGTATAGGGTCGCCGCGACTTCCGATTCGGCGGTACCTTCTTCGAATGAGGTGATCACGTCGGCGCCCAGTTTCATCAGGGCGCGCGAACATAGCGCGATGCTCGATAGTGCCATCGTCGTTACTCCGGTTGATGTCGTTAGGGATGGTGACGTGTAGGGTGATTGCCCGCCACGGTTAGCCGGGACCGGCGTTCCACACCTTGGCGCCCTTCTCGACGCTGCGTCCGACGACATAGCCGCCGACGCCGATCTTCAGAAGATCCCACATGTCGGCGGGAATTTCCGCCGCGGCAAGCCGACGCCGATCCGGGAGATCGTGCTATTCGATCGAGGGCGGGCCGCA
>JAQBZY010000285.1 GCA_027620395.1 Pseudomonadota bacterium | reverse complement strand
CCCTGACGGCACCAATGCCGTGCCGCGTCACCGCCGTCCACGTCAAATCGGGCGCCCGCGTAAAACGCGGCCAAGCGCTGCTGGTGCTTGAAGCCATGAAGATGGAACACACCATTAACGCGCCATCCGACGGCATCGCCGTCGAGGTCCGACCCGCCGTCGGCGATCAGGTCGAGGAGGGCGTCACCCTGGTTGTGTTCGAGGTGGATTAGCTAAATGCAGTTTCCGCGACAGGTCCGGATCGTCGAGGTCGGCCCCCGGGACGGACTGCAAAACGAAGCCCGGACAGTGCCCCTCGCGGTCAAGGTCGAACTGATTGATCTGCTTGCCAAGGCCGGCTTACCGGCGGTCGAGGCCGGCAGTTTCGTGTCGCCCAAATGGGTGCCGCAAATGGCCGATACCGCCGATGTGCTGGCAAACATCTCCCGCCGGCCTGGGACCGACTATCCGGTTTTGACGCCTAACATGAAGGGCTATGAGGCGGCCAGAGCCGCCGGCTGCACCGAAGTCGCGATCTTTGCCGCCGCGTCGGAAAGTTTTTCCAGAAAGAATATCAACTGTTCGATCGCCGAAAGCCTGGACCGCTTCCGCCCGGTTACCGATGCGGCGCGGGCCGACGGCGTCAAAGTCCGTGGCTATGTGTCGTGCGTGCTCGGCTGTCCCTATGACGGCGATATCGCGCCCGACGCCGTCGCCGCCGTGGCCGAAGCGCTGATCGGCATGGGATGTTATGAAGTCTCCCTCGGCGATACCATCGGGGTCGGCACGCCACTAAAGGCCCAACGCATGCTCGATGTTGTCGCGGCCCGGGTCCCGGTCGGACAATTGGCGGCGCATTTTCACGATACCTACGGGCAGGCGCTGGCCAATCTATTCGCGGTTCTGCAAATGGGCGTCACCGTCGTCGACGCCTCGGTCGCCGGGCTCGGCGGTTGTCCCTATGCCAAGGGGGCGTCCGGCAACGTCGCGACCGAGGATGTGGTTTACATGCTCGCCGGGCTCGGCATCGAGACCGGCGTCGACATGGACGCCTTGCTCGAGGCCAGCGCTTTCATTGCCGGCGCACTCGGCCGGGCGCCATCGTCGAAGGTGGCACTGGCCCGGGCCGGCCGGAGGGTGGCCGGATGACGGTGCACCTGATCAAGCTCTGCGTCGGCATTGAGGATGTTCCGCATCTGGCGCGGGTGCACCGGCAGCGGTTGGCGGCGAAGCGAAAACGCCGCGAAAAGACGGAATTGGTTCATGTCACCCGCTCGACGCCGAAACGCGCCGCCGAGATTCTCGACGGCGGATCGATATATTGGGTCATCAAGGGCGTGATCCGGGTCCGGCAAAAGATCGTCGAACTTCGCGCCATGATCGATGAAGACGGCAAAAGCGCCTGCGGCATCGTTCTCGAAAACAAGCGCGTCGAAACCGAACGCAAAAGCTTCCGGGCCTTTCAAGGATGGCGCTATTTGAATGCGACCGATGCGCCACTGGACCTCCGTGAATTGGCCGCCGGCGCGGCCAAGCTCCCCGATGCCCTGGCCAGCGAACTCAAGGATCTCGGCCTTCTATAAACGGCGCTTTCTATTGAAAATGGCGAATTCGGTTTGTATTGTTAATCTTACAGGGGCATGATCCGAGGCAATTGAAAGCTAGGTTAATCGAGATGGCCGACAAGGAACTCGAAATCATCAATCCGCCCAACACCTTAAAAAGCAAGGTGCGGGAAGGTGGCCCTGGCGCGGTGGACATGGCAACGCTGGAACGTGCCGAGGCGGCGATCGCCGGCATGACCGACAGTTACCTGGAATGGGTCCTGGAAGATCTCAAGAAATTGGGTGCGGCGTTCGTCAATCTGAAGGCGGCAAGCGGCGAGCGCAAGGCCGAGGCTGATGCCGTTTTTCAGATCGCGCACGACATCAAGGGACAGGGTGGCAGTTTCGGATACGATTTGATGACCGTTGTCGGCAATGAACTATGCCGGCTGCTGGAAAAAGTTCCGAGCATCGGAAATCCCGAGGTCGAGGCGGTGCGCGTCCATATCGAAGCCATGAAGCTCATCATTCAGAATAAGATAAAGGGCGACGGCGGTCCGGCCGGGCAAGCGCTGGTCGGCGGCATCCGCAAGGTCGGCGAGAAGCTGATCGGTTAACCCGAAATTCGCCCGGCCGCCGCGGCGCGTTCAATCAAGCTTGATCCAAACCGGGGTGTGATCCGAGGCTTTGTCCTTGCCACGCGGCGTCTTGTCGATGCCGACCTGGGATAATTTGTCAGCGGCTTCGGGCGACAGCAACAGATGATCGATGCGAAGCCCGTTGTCCTTTTGCCATGCGCCCTTCTGATAATCCCAATAGCTATAAGCGTGCGGCGTCGTATCGAGGGCGCGAAACGCCTCGGTCAGGCCGAGGTTGAGCAATATCCTAAAACGCCGCCGGCTTTCGGGGCGGCACAGCGCATCGTCCGCGAACGCGGCGGCATCGTATACGTCGTCGTCGGTCGGACAGATGTTGTAGTCGCCGCCGAGCACGAACGGCAGGCGGGTCTTTAAAAGCTGGCGCGCTCTTTCCGCCAAGCGATCCATCCAGCGCAATTTATAAAGATACTTTTCGCTGTCGGCGCCGCCCTCATCTCGAGTCGGGTTGCCATTCGGAAGATATATCGAGGCCACTCGGACGCCGCAGGTATCGCCCTCGATGTAGCGGGCCTGTTCGTCGGTATCTTCACCAGAAAGCCGCCTCGCCGTCACGGCAATCGGTTGCTTGGACAGGATGGCGACGCCGTTGTAGGTCTTTTGACCGACGGTTTCGACGTGGTAACCGAGCGTTTCGATCTCGAGACGCGGAAATCCCGCGTCTTCGGTCTTCAGTTCCTGCAACAAGGCGACATCGGGCTTGAAGGCCTCGAGCCACTCGGTGACGCTCGGCAGTCTGGCCTTGATCGAGTTGACGTTCCAGGTGGCGATTAAGGTCATGCCGACCTTTTAACACGCAAAGGCCGGCTGTCCAGGGTCGGACCGGGGTAGGGGGGCTTGCTCAGACGGAGAACGACGTACCGCAGCCGCAGCTTGACGTCGCGTTTGGGTTGGAAACGGCGAAGTAGGAACCGCCGAGCTCGTTCTTGAAATCGAGTACCGAACCGGCAAGGAAGCCGAGCGAAACGGTGTCGGTCACGACCTGGATGCCGTTATGCTCGAACGTCACATCTTCGTCGCCGATGGCGCTGTCGAGATTGAAGGCGTATTGGAAGCCGGCGCAGCCGCCGCCGGAAACGGTGATCCGGAGCATCAAGCCGTCATTGCCTTCGCTCAGGCGCAAATGACCGATCCGCTTCGCCGCTTGATCGGAGATCGTGATCCGGGCTTCCTGGTCGGCACCGCTGTCGGGCATCTGACGCTCCTTCATGGGGGCGCCACCGGCGCCCTGCTGACTAGATATGTAGTATTGTCCGGCCGGAAGTCAATCTTGGGCAGTGAGTTGAGGCTGTCCTCATCCTTCGAAACGCCTATCTCGTAGGCTCGTCAGGATCGGGAGAATTAACCATTGTCCTCATCCTGAGGAGGCGCGGAGCGCCGTCTCGAAGGGTGAGGCGG
>JAQBZY010000284.1 GCA_027620395.1 Pseudomonadota bacterium | reverse complement strand
ATCGAGTACGGCGGTCCCAACGGCGGCGACGGCGGCCGTGGCGGCGATGTCGTGTTCCGCTGCGTCGACGGCCTCAACACCCTGATCGATTTCCGCTACAAGCAGCACTTCAAGGCCGAGCGCGGCACCAACGGCATGGGCCAAAACCGTTCCGGCCCATCCGGCAAGCGGCTGATCGTGCCGGTGCCGATCGGCACCCAGGTTCTCGACGATGAACGCCAAGAAGTGCTGTGCGATCTGACCGAGATCGGCGACGAGGTGGTGTTCCTGGAAGGCGGCAACGGCGGCTTCGGCAACACCCATTTCAAGTCCTCGACCAATCAGGCGCCAAGGCGCGCCAATCCCGGCTTGGCCGGCGAGGA
This sequence comes from Pseudomonadota bacterium, assembly GCA_027620395.1. GTDB lineage: Bacteria > Pseudomonadota > Alphaproteobacteria > Rhodospirillales > Casp-alpha2 > JAQBZY01. Next base: position 3,232 of record JAQBZY010000284.1, on the reverse strand, counting down.
ACGCTGGGTCTGGCTCAGGTTGAAGCTGATTGCCGACGCCGGTTTGATCGGCTTACCGAACGCCGGTAAGTCGACGTTCCTGGCCGCCGTCAGCCGCGCGCATCCGAAAATCGCCGATTATCCGTTCACTACCTTGCATCCAAACCTCGGTGTGGTCAGCGTCGCCGACCGGACCTTCGTGCTGGCCGACATTCCAGGCCTGATCGAGGGTGCCAGCGAGGGTGCCGGCCTCGGTACCCGGTTCCTGGGCCACATCGAACGTTGCGGCGTGCTGCTGCATCTGATCGATGCGACCGAGGAAGATGTCGTCGGGGCCTATAAAACCATCCGGGGCGAACTCGCCGCTTACGGCGGCGGTCTCGCCGAAAAGCCCGAGATCGTCGCGCTTAACAAGATCGACGCGCTGGATGCCAAGACCGTGACCAAGAAGCGGAAACAGCTCGAAAAGGCCTGCCGGCACGAGATCCGCACGATCTCCGGTGTTGCCGGTACCAACGTCAAGGAACTGACCTTCGAGATCGAACGGATCATTCTCGAAGCCCGCGCCGCCGAAAAGGAACCGGAGGAAGCGGAGACCTTTCAGCCATGAGCGCCGCCGCCCTCGCCAAGGCCAAACGGATCGTCGTCAAGATCGGTTCGCAGTTGCTGGTCGATCCCGACCGCGGCACCGTGCACCGGCGCTGGCTGGAAACGCTGGCCGCCGATGTGGCCTGGCTTCGCGCCCGGGGTCAGGAAGTGGCCCTGGTCTCGTCCGGCGCCATCGCCGTCGGCCGGCGTCATTTGGGACTGCCGAACGGCAAGCTCAAGCTCCAGGAACAACAAGCCGCCGCCGCCACCGGCATGATCAGGCTGGCGCATGCCTACCAGGAAGTGCTCGGCGAACACGACCTGACCGTCGCGCAGGTGCTCTTGACCTTGGACGATTCCGAAAACCGGCGCCGCTACATCAATGCCAGAAACACGCTGATGGAATTGCTATCCTTGGGCGCGGTGCCGTTGATCAACGAAAACGACACGGTGGCCACCGACGAAATCCGCTTCGGCGACAACGATAGGCTGGCGGCCCGGGTCGCGGCGATGATGTCGGCGGATTTGCTGATCATCTTGTCCGACATCGATGGTCTATTTTCGGCCAATCCGCAGCGCGACCCAGACGCCCGCTTCATCCCCGAGGTACGGAACGAGATCACACCCGAGATCGAGGCCATGGCCGGCGTCAATCTATCCGGCGATAGCCGCGGCGGCATGGTGACCAAGATCGCGGCGGCAAAGATTGCCATGGGTGCCGGCGCCGAGACCATCATCGCGCTCGGCAAGGAACCGCATCCATTGCAGCGGATCGCGGCGGGCGCCCGCTGCACCCGCTTTATCCCCAAGGGCAATCCCAGGACGGCCCGGAAGGAATGGATCGCCGGATCGCTGAAGGCGGTCGGCGGGCTTACCGTCGATGCCGGTGCGGCCAGGGCGTTGGCGTCCGGGAAAAGCTTGTTGCCGGCCGGCGTGATTGCGGTCGAGGGCAAGTTCGAACGCGGCGACGCGGTGGCGATCCGAAACGGCGACGGCCGCGAGATTGGGCGTGGGCTCAGCGCTTACTCGTCGGCCGACGCCAAACGCATCGCTGGCCACAAGACCGGTGAAATCGAAGCCATCCTCGGCTATCGTGGCCGCGACGAAATCGTGCACCGCGACGATTTGGTGTTGATGTGAATGACGGCTCATCCTAGGCGTTCCGCCCGCTTCGCGCACGAGACGGAGCTTCGGTTCCTCATCAGGATGAGAAAAAGGAGTGAAAGCTCATCTTAAGGAGCGCGCGAGGTGCGCGTCTCGAAAGATGAGAAGGAAAGTAAACTCGATGGACGGCGCAAGCGATATCCACGCCCTGATGATGAAGATCGGCGACCAGGCCAAGGCCGCCGCCGCCGATCTTCTGGTCGCATCGACCGATCAGAAGAACCTGGCGCTCCACGAGATGGCGGCGTCGCTACGTCGCCGCGCCAACGCGATTCTTTCCGAGAACGCCAAGGACATGGCGGCCGGTGCGGACAAAGGACTCACCGGCGCCATGCTCGACCGGCTGCAACTGAGCGAGCAGCGAATTGAAGCAGTTGCCATCGGCCTAGGGGCGATTGCCGAGTTGCCCGACCCGGTTGGCGCCATCGAAAGCGAATGGGATCGGCCGAACGGCCTCCACATCCAGCGGGTCCGCGTACCCTTGGGTGTCATCGGCGTTATCTATGAAAGCCGCCCGAATGTGACGGCGGATGCCGGCGGTCTTTGTCTCAAGGCTGGCAACGCGGCAATCCTAAGGGGCGGCTCGGAAAGCTTCCATTCGGCGACCGCGATCATGGAGAGCCTGAAGGACGGGCTTCGCGCCGCGCAATTAAATGTGGATGCCATTCAACTGGTGCCGACGACGGATCGCGCCGCCGTCGGCGAAATGCTGACCATGACCGATCATATCGACGTCATCGTGCCGCGCGGCGGTAAATCCTTGATCGAGCGGGTGTCTTCGGAAAGCCGGGTGCCGCTGTTCAAGCATTTGGAGGGGCTATGCCATTCCTACGTGCACGCCGCCGCCGATCCGGAAATGGCGCGAAATATTGTCGTCAACGCCAAGATGCGCCGGACCGGTATCTGCGGCGCCACCGAGACGCTTTTGATCGACCGCGCCGTGGCGGCGAAACTGTTGCCCAGCTTGGTCGAGGGTTTGACCGAGGCCGGTTGCGAGGTTCGGGGTGAAGCCGATAGCCGCGCCCTCGATGCCCGGATCGTGCCGGCGACCGACGCCGATTGGGACACCGAATACTTGGACAGCATCATCGCCGTCAAACAGGTCGACGGCGTCGATGACGCCATTGCGTTCATCCGCCAACACGGCTCGGATCACACCGACGCCATCATCACCGATGACGCGGCGGCGGCGGAGCGGTTCGTCAACCGGGTCGACAGTGCCATTGTTCTTATAAATGCCTCGACCCAATTCGCCGATGGGGGCGAGTTTGGCATGGGGGCGGAAATCGGCATCTCGACCGGCAAGCTGCACGCGCGCGGCCCGGTCGGCGTCGAGCAGTTGACGTCCATGAAATACGTCGTGCGCGGCACCGGCCAGGTCCGGCCTTAAGTCGGTTCCGTCTTTCCGGACGACACGAAGCGGCGTCTCGTGCGCGAAGCGGGCGGAACGCCTAGGATGAGCTTGATTTACCCCTCCGCCGTTTTGACCGAATTCATTTCA
>JAQBZY010000283.1 GCA_027620395.1 Pseudomonadota bacterium | reverse complement strand
CCGATGGCGTCGGCTTTCTCGAGCACGATCACATCACGGCCGGCCATGGCCATGGCCCGGGCGCAGGCCAGCCCGACCACCCCGGCGCCGATCACCACGCAATCGATTCGTTCGATCATGACCGCTCCCTTGCCAGCGCCGGCGGAGTTTCGGTCTCGGCGCCGGCAGGGTCAAGGGCGCCGCCGGGCGGCAGGCCGCCGGGCCCGGCTGGCTTGCCGAGATAGGCCGGCGGGGGGTACATTTCGCGTCATGGCACCTCTCGATTCAGATCCTCGCTGGCGCCGGACCGCCTGCCCACACGATTGCCCGAGCACCTGCGCGCTCGAGGTCGAGTGTCTGGACGAGCGGCATATCGGCAAGGTCCGGGGCAACGCGCTGAACGATTACACATCCGGTGTCATTTGCGCCAAGGTCGCGGCCTACCGCGAGCGTGTGCATCACCCAGACCGGCTGACGACACCGCTGCTTCGGAACGGCCCCAAGGGGTCTGGCCAATTCCAGCCGATCGGCTGGGACGAAGCGCTCGACCGGGTCGCCGATGCCTTCATCAAGGCCAGCGCCAAACACGGCAAGGAAACCGTCTGGCCGTATCACTTCGCCGGCACCATGGGCTTGGTGCAGCGCGACATCATTCACGGTTTCCGGCACGCGCTCGGATATTCGAGGGAAGACGAGACGATCTGCGTCGCCACCGCGTCCGCCGGATGGATTGCCGGCGCCGGCAAGATTTGGGGCGCCGATCCGCGCGAGATGGCGGACGCCGACATGATCGTGATTTGGGGTGGCAATCCGGTTGCGACCCAGGTCAACGTCATGACCCACGTCGCCAAGGGCCGCAAGCAGCGCGGCGCCAAGCTTTACGTCGTCGACACCTACCGGACACCGACGGCGGATGCGGCCGACGTGTTCCTTTGCCTGCGTCCGGGCACCGATGGGGCGCTGGCCGCCGCCGTCATGCACGTGATGTTCCGAGATGACACCGCCGACTGGGACTACATGCGGAAATACACCGACGATCCGGACGGACTAGCCGAGCACCTGAAATCGAAAACGCCTGAGTGGGCCAGCACCATCACCGGGCTTTCCGTCATTGAAATCGAGGCCTTTGCAAAAGCCTATGGTGCCACCGACCGGGCCTATATCCGGGTCGGCTACGGTTTCACCCGAAGCCGCAACGGTTCCGCCAACATTCATGCGGTTTCGTGCCTACCGGCGGTCGGCGGTAAGTGGAAGTACAAGGGCGGAGGCGCCTTGCACTCGAACCGCAACATGTTCGGTGTCAATCAGACCCTGGTCCGGGCGCTTGACCGCCTGGATACGTCGATCCGGGCCCTAGATATGTCTCGGATCGGGCCGATCCTGTTAGGCGACGAGGCGAGCTTGTTGGGCGGTCCACCGGTGACGGCGATGATCGTGCAAAACGTCAATCCGGCGGAAGTGGCGCCGGAACTGAATAAAGTCCTCAAGGGGCTGGCCCGTGAGGACTTATTCCTGTGCGTGCACGAGCAATTCATGACGCCGACGGCGGCCATGGCCGATATCGTTCTGCCGGCGACGACGTTCCTTGAACACGAAGACCTCTATCAGGGCGGCGGGCATATGTATCTGCAACCGCACCGGGCGTTGATCGAACCGGTCGGGCAGTCGCGCTGCAACGTGGACGTGCTGGCCGGGATCGCTAGGCGGCTCGGCAACGAACACGAGGTCTTCAAGCTGTCGCCTTGGGAAATCATCGACCGCACGCTCCGCGCCAGCGGTCATCCCGGCGCCGACGAGGTCGATGCCGTGGGCTGGGTCGATTGCACGCAATCGTTCGAGAAGGCGCACTTCCTGAATGGCTTTCCCAATCCCGACGGCAAGTTCCGGTTCCGTCCGAAATGGTTCGAGATCGGCAAGGCGCACGCCAACATGCCGACGTTCCCGGACCACCAGGACGTCATCGATAACGCCACCCAAGATCGTCCGTTCCGATTGGTCGCGGCGCCGGCCAGGCGGTTCCTCAATACGTCGTTCACCGAAACACCGTCGTCGGTGAAAAAGGAAGGCCGGCCGACGGTGCTGATGCATCCCGACGCCTGCCAAAAGCTCGGCATCAAGGACGGTGACCGGGTGACGCTCGGCAACGAATTGGGCGAGGTCACGCTGCACGCCCGGCCGTTCGACGGTGTTCTCGAAGATGTCGTCATCGTCGAGGGCATCTGGCCGAACCGCTATTTCGAGAATGGCATCGGCATCAATGCGCTGATCAGCGCCGACAGAGCCTACCCAAATGGCGGCGCCGTCTTTCATGACACGGCTATCTGGGTCCGTCCCGCTGGCGGCGGGGGCAAGGCATGAGCGGCCGCAAGGCGCATGTCATCGTCGTCGGCAACGAAAAGGGCGGCAGTGGCAAATCGACGACGGCCATGCACATCGCCATCGGATTGCTCCGCGCCGGCAATACCGTCGCCACCATCGACGTCGACTCGCGCCAGGGCACGCTCAGCCGCTATATCGTCAACCGTGAACGATTCAACCGCGTCATGGGCCGCGATTACCCGATGCCGTCGCATTTCCGGGTCGAGACGCACGGCCACATGGGAATGACCGACGCCGATTTGGCGGCGGCCGAAAGTAAACTCCGCCTGACCATCGAAGGCGCCTTGCTCAACCGTGACGCCGTGATCATCGACACACCCGGCGCCGCCAACCGGCTGTCGTTCCTGGCCCACACCTATGCCGATACCCTGGTGACGCCGATCAACGACAGCTTTGTCGATCTCGATGTGTTGGCGCATTTGGAAGGGCAAGGCACGCAGATCAAGGGGCCCAGCCACTACGCCGAAGCGATTTGGGAAGCCAAGAAAATCCACGCCGGACGCGACAGCGGATCGATGGATTGGGTCGTCATGCGCAACCGGTTGACCAATCTTGCCGCCCATAACAAGCGTGAGATGGAACTGTCGATGCGCGAGCTTGCCAAGCGGCTTGGTTTCAGGACCGTTTCCGGGTTCGGCGAGCGGGTGGTTTTCCGCGAATTGTTCCTGGTCGGATTGACCATTCTCGATCTCAAGGAAGCCGCTGGCGGCCAGCCGCTAAGCCGCTCGCACGTGGCGGCCCGCGACGAGGTGATGGAGCTGATTCAATCGCTACGGCTGCCGTCGCTGGCGCCCGAGGCCCGCGCCGCGGGGTAATGGGGATGACACCGGGATAGCCAATCGCTCATTTCCGCCCTATCTCTTGTTCTGAGGAGCGCCGATGACGAAGGATATTTCGGACAAAAAGCAGGGCGATGTCGATGCCTTCCTGGCCAGGGTGGCCAGGGCGCCGGCCAGGCCGTCTGGCGGCAAGCGCGGCCGACTTTTGTTCGGCATGGATGCGACGGCGAGCCGGCAACCGAGTTGGGACACGGCGGCCCGCATTCAGGGCGAAATGTTCACGGCCACCCAGGCCCTTGGCGGCCTCGATATTCAACTCGCGTTCTATCGTGGCTTCGGCGAGTTCAAAGTCAGCCAGTGGACCGATAACGGAACCGAGCTTAGCCGCCTGATGACGTCGGTATTTTGTCTGGCCGGCGAAACGCAAATTCGGAAGCTTTTGGTTCACGCCGCCAACGAAAACC
>JAQBZY010000282.1 GCA_027620395.1 Pseudomonadota bacterium | reverse complement strand
TGCACATTCACGAAAATCCCGACTGCGGGTCGGGTATGAAGGACGGTGTCAAAGTCGCGGGCCTCGCCGCCGGTGGGCACTGAGCCAACAAGCACCTAGGGCCGAAAGGTGCCGGGCATGCCGGCGACTTGCCGGCGCTCAAGGTGCTGGCGAACGGCACCTCGACCATCGACGAACTGGTGACGGCGCCCAACCTGCTGCAGGACATGGTCTCAAAACGGGCGATCATCATCCACGCCGGTGCCGACAACTATAAGGACGATCCGGCGCCACTTGGCGGCGGCGGTGCCCGCATCGCCTGCGGCGTCATTCCGTAATTACGGATATAACGGGTTTGTCTTCGGCGTCCGGTCGTCGTAGGGATCGGTCATGGACCGCATTGCCACCGACGCCGAAGATACGCCCCGTTATTGGCATTATCGGGTCTGGCGCCTTGCCGGTCCGGTGATCGCCGCCAATATCTCGGTGCCGCTTTTGGGTGCCGTCGATACCGCCGTCGTCGGCCGGCTGCCGGGCCCGGAGTACGTCGGTGCGGTCGCTGTCGCAGCCTTGATTTTCAGCCTCGCCTACCATGGCTGCAATTTTCTCCGCATGGGGACGACAGGCCTGACCGCGCAGTCGTTCGGCGCCGGCGATGGCAGCGCCGTCAGGGCTTGGCTAGCCCGCGCCGTGATCCTGGGAGGTTCAATCGGGTTGCTGTTCGTCTTATTGCAGTGGCCGATCTACGAACTGGCGCGGCTGGTGGTGGCGCCAAGCGCCGCCGTCGATCACTTGGCGCGGGCCTATTTCGAGATCCGCATTTGGGGGGCACCGGCGGCACTGGCCAATTTTGCCCTGCTCGGCTGGTTCTTCGGCGTCCAGAATGCCAAGGCCGCGCTGGTGGTGCAGCTTTTCATGAACGGCGTCAACCTCGTGCTCGCCATTTGGTTTGTCTGGGGGCTTGATCTAGGCGTTCCAGGTGTCGCCTGGGCGACGTTGATCGCCGAGGTATCATCGATATTCCTGGGGCTTTGGCTGGCCCAAGGCACACTTCGCCGCATGGGTGGCCAGTTCGCGCGCAACACACTTTTTGACAGGACGCCATTTCTGAGGATGCTTAGCATCAACGGCGATATTTTCGTGCGTTCGATGTGCCTGCAAGCGGCATTGATCACACTCACCGCCGTCGGTTCCAGAATGGGCGACACCGTGCTTGCCGCCAATGCCCTGATGCTGCACTTCCAAACCATGATGTCCGGTGCCCTGGATGCCTTCGCCAATGCCGCCGAGGCGCTCGTCGGGGCTGCCATCGGCGCCGGATCGCGGCGGCAATTCGACCACGCGGTAAGAATTTCGACCATTTGGGCCGTCGGCTTCGCCATCGTCATCGCCACACTTTATGCCGTGTTCGGTGGCGCAATCATCGACATTTTGACCACCGTCGAAGAAGTTCGGGCGGTCGCCCATATGCATCTGGTGTGGGTTGCGATCCTGCCATTGGTATCGGTGTGGAGTTTCCAATTGGATGGGGTGTTCATCGGCTGCACCTGGAGCCGACAGATGCGGAACTCGATGGCGTTGGCACTGTTTGGCTATTTGGTAATTCTGAGCATTGCTTATCCACTATTCGGCAATCACGGCATTTGGGCCGCGTTCACGGCGTTCATGCTGTTGAGGGGCGCGCGGATGATGTGGTATTTTCAGCGTCTCAAGCGTAGCGTCGGCACCGCCGCAGGCTAGACCGCTACCCGGCGTTCCTCGCTCGGCGTCCGCTCAAAATGTTCGCGGTAGCATTTGGAGAAGTGTGACGCCGAGACAAACCCGCACGCGAGCGCGATCGACAGGATCGGCAGACTGGTTTGACGTAGCAGGAACCGCGCCTTGTTGAGGCGGAGATCGAGATAGTATTTGGTCGGCGCCGTCGCCAGGTACTTCCGGAACAGCCGCTCCAACTGCCGCGCCGACAATCCGACTTCCCGCGCCAGATCGCAGCAACTGAGCGGTTCTTCCAGGCTCTCCTCCATGCGCCCGATCACGGCCAGCAATTTCGGGTGCGCCACGCCCAAACGGCTGCGGAGTCCCATCCGCTGACGCTCGTGACCTTCTCGGATCCGGTGGTGCATGACCTGATCGGCGACGGCGGCGGCCGTCGCTGGGTCGTATTGTTTCGAAATCAGGCGCAACGCCAAATCGAGCGCCGCGATACCGCCGGAACAGGTGTAGCGGCCGCGATCAATTTCGAAAAGCTCCGACGTGACCTCGATGTCCGGAAATTGCTCAATGAACGACGGTATGTTTTCCCAATGGATGGTGCACTTGTGACCGTTCAATAACCCGGCCGCAGCCAGGATGTGCGTCGCGGTGTCGACGGAACCGATGTTGACCCCGTGCGACGACAACCGCCTTAACTTCTTCAGCAATCGATCATCGACATGGTCTTTGATGTCGATGCCGCCGCAGACGAAGACAGTCTCGGCGACGATATCGTCGAGGCCGCCATCGACATTGACGGAGAGCCCGTTACTGGCCAAAACCGGACGGCCATCCAGCGAAATCGCCTGACACTGGTAGAGATTTTTGTCACTCACCCGATTGGCGATGCGAAACGGTTCGACACAGGCGCTGAAGGCAATCATCGTGAACTCGGGCACCAACACGAAGGCAATCCGATGCGGCTTGCCGATACTATCTGACCCAAACATGTGAATTCTGTTCGCCTTGGATGCCAAACGCCTTGCCGGAAAAAGAATACTTGAAGTCGCATATAGATAAAATATCGTTTTTTCGATCTAGCTCTCGGTAAAGTGGCCCCTTGGGAGGCACCATGGCGACATTCACAATTGAGGAATACCGGACTCGAATCCACGCCACCAAGGAACGAATGAGCAACGCCGGGATCGAGCTTCTGATCGCCGCCGATCCGGCCAACATGAACTACCTGACCGGCTACGACGGCTGGTCGTTTTATACGCCCCAGGTGGTCTGCGTTGCGCTTACCGAAGAAGAACCGATCTGCATTGTCCGCGGCATGGACCGGGCCGGCGGCCTGGTGACGGCTTGGATCGCGGAACACAACATGGTCGGGTATCCGGATCATTACGTGCAGGCGGCGGAAATTCATCCGATGGATTATATCGGCGCTTATCTCAGCGACCGTGGCCTGGCCCGTGGACGCGTCGGGGTCGAGATGGACGCTTACTATTACTCCGCCCGGGCACACGCTGCCCTGACCCGCGCGCTGCCGGACGCCGAACTGACCGACGCCACCAACCTGATCAATTGGATCCGGGTCATCAAAAGCAACGCAGAAATCGGCTTCATGCAGGACGCCGCCCGCTTGGTCGAGGCTGCCATGCGGGCCGGCATCGACGCGGTCCGCCCAGGTGTCCGACAATGCGACGCCGTCGCCGGTATTTATAACGCGCAAATCCGCGGCACCACCGAATTCGGCGGCGAATATACGTCGATTGTGCCGATGCTGCCGACCGGCGCCGCCACTTCGACGCCGCACCTGACGTGGTCGTCGGAGTCGTTCAAAACCGGCGAGGCGACGATCTTGGAATTGGCCGGCTGCCACAACCGTTATCACTGTCCGATGTCACGTACCGTGCATCTCGGCAAGCCGCCCACAAA
>JAQBZY010000281.1 GCA_027620395.1 Pseudomonadota bacterium | reverse complement strand
GATTTTGCCGGCTGCCCTTGCCTCGCCGCTCGGCACCGAGGTCGATCTTTTCCGCTTGGCCGCCGACGTCGTCGGCACCATCCCGACGACCGGCCCGATGCAACAACGGCTCGATGCCTGGCGGCTGGATGGCGGCATCGTTGAAATCCGCCATACCGATCTCAGGATGGGAAAGTTTAGCTTGGCCGGCGAAGGAACCTTGGCGCTGGACCGCGAGCTGCAACCGGAAGGCGCCTTCACGGCCCGGATTCAAGGTTTCAAGGACACCATCGACCGCCTGGCCGACGCCGGCTATGTCGAACGGCGGAACGGCGCCATTGCCAAGGCGGCGCTCGGCCTGATGGCGAAAACGCCCGCCGGCGGCGGGCCGGCGGAACTGAAGGTGTCGCTGACGATGCAGGATCGCTGGCTATCGGTCGGTCCGTTTCGGCTGATCAGACTGATGCCGGTCCCATGGTGAGGCTCGGCGCCCATCGCCTTTGCCGCCGGCTGTTTGCCGTGGCGGCCATGGCTCTGCTGCCGGTCGTGGCACTGCAACCGGCGCAAGGGCAATACGCCGGACCCTACCTCAAGGGACAACTCCTGGTCGCGCAACCGACGATGCGCGATCCACGCTTCGCCGAAACCGTGATCCTGATGATCGAGCACGATGCGAACGGCGCCTTCGGCGTCATCGTCAATAAGCCCGCCGGTAGCGGCCCCTTGGCCAAACTGCTGGGCGGTTTCGGCCTCGATCCGGACGCAACCGATGCCGACGTCACCATTTATTATGGCGGCCCAGTGTCGCCTGGAATCGGCATTCTGCTACATTCCGACGATTATCGGCGGGATGGCACCCGCGTCCTTTCGGGCGGCCTGGCGCTCAGCCGCGATCCGAAGCTGCTCGCCGATGTCGCCCACGATCACGGCCCGGCGCGGTACAAGTTGATCTTGGGTTATGCCGGCTGGGGGCCACGGCAGTTGGAGGGTGAGATTTCCCGCGGTGATTGGGTCAGCGCACCCCTCGACGCGGCGTTGATTCTGGATACCGACAGCGAGCAGATTTGGCGCCGGGCCGGAAAAAGTTCCGGCCTGCCGCTCTGAGCCAAGGCTCTAAAAACTATCGAGCAAACGGTCGATGTAATCGAGCTCGATCTTCGGTCGGGCCCGCTGACCGGCACGCTTGCGAAGCTCGTCCAGAATTTCCCGCGCCTTCAGGGTTTCCATTTCGCTCGGCACCTCGACGTCGGACTCTTCCGGCGATGTCCCCATGTTTTCGCTGTTGAGCCGACCGAACGGATCGCTGCCGATCTGTCCGCCGGGGATTTGCTGGCTGCCGGAGATTCCCATCTGGGCGCCGAAGCGTTGCGCCATCTGCGTCGCCATCTGCTCGGTCGCCGAGCGAAGTTCGTCCAAAGCCTTGCTCTGATGCCCGGCCGCATCCTTGAGCTCGCCGGTCTCGAGATTGCGCCCGGCGCCGTCCATTTCCGTCTCGGCGCGGCCAAGGTTTTCGGGAATCTTACCGAGCATTTCGTCCATCTGCAGCATCAGCTCGCCCAAGCGCTTACGCAGCGCGTCCTGCTCCTCGGCGCTCGGCGCGCCGCCGCCTTCGCCGGGCTTGTCGCCGCCCGGTTGGTTGCCCGGCTGTTGGCCCTGGCGCTGGCTTTGTTGCCCTCGTTGCTGCGGGCCTTGCTGTGGCCCCGGACGCTCACCCGGGCGACGCAAATCCGGCTGCTGCCCGAACGTCTGACCTTCCCGGCGCGGCTCGCCCGGCGGATGGCGGATGGCCCCGGCGCGGCGCTGATTTTCCTGAAACGTGCGGTCGAGCAGCTTGCGCTGGTCTTCGGTCAATGACCGCATCCGGTCCATCAGCTTCTTGGCCTCGGCCATTTGCGGATTGGAGCGGCTCATCTTTAAGCCGTCGCGAAGCTGTTCCAGCATCTTTTGCATTTCCGCCAGCATCCGTTCGGCGGCGGCGCGGTTGCCGGTCTCGGCCAATTCCTTGATCCGATCCATCATCTGGTCGAGGTCGGCGACCTCGCCCATCTGCTGGTCGGGCATCACCGGCAGATTGTCGAGGCCGAGTTCCTTCATGCGCTCCATCAGCGCTTGCGTGAAACGGTCCATCGCCAGCTGCAATTCGCGCATCACCTGGGCTAGTTCCTTGCCGGTGGCGCCGTCCTTCAAGGCCTTCATGGCCTGTTCCTGCATCCGCAGAAGATCGGCTTCAGCGAGCGCATATTCGCCGTCCTCGATGCGCAGCGCGGATTCCCACAACAGCCGCTGCACGCTGGCGATCTCAGCCTCGCCGGAGCCGTGTTGGAGCCGGCCGCGGGCAACGCGGATCGCCAGGAACGTCACGGTGTCGTCAAAAAACCTGGCCGGATATTGCGACAATTGATCCAATTCCGCTTCGGCGCCCGTGATGGTCTCGGCGTTCGGGTCATTCAGACGCTTTCGGATGTCGGCCAGCGCGCGGGCGACCGGATGATTGAAGATGCGCTCCGGCAGCGCCACCTCAATGGCCCCCGAGCGGGCACTCTGGCCGGCGGCGTCGGTCGCCTTCAGGGACATCCTGACCGGCAGCCCGGCCCACGGATGGGCCGAGAAATCGTGCGTCATGCGTTGCTCAACGCGGCGGCGGTCACCACCGAGCGGCAATTCAACGCGGATTTCATCGGCACCGTCGGGCACCCGCTCGCCGCCCGGACGCCGCACGATCAACTCGATGATTTTGATGCCGTAGTCGTCGCCGGCGAGATATTCGATCTCCAACCGCTCGCCACGCTTGCGGCTCGGTGCGCGGGCGAATTCGACGCTCGGCACCGCATCGGTGGCGATCTTCACCGGCCACGCCGCGAAGGCGTTGCCGCCGATCCCGATCACAAGATCCGGAGCATCGGCGTCGGTTCCGAGAATTTCGGCTTCGAGCTTGAACGACTTGGAACCGGCATCGCCGAGCTGGCCGAACGGTCGCTCGGTCCGGCCGATGCGGAGAGTTGGCGTCGAGTTGGCACCCGATATCTGTGCCAGCAGTTGCGTTCCGACCGGCAAAATCAGCGCCGGCTGGCCGGGATCGACCGCCGCCGCAGACCGGCCGTTGAAAACCAATGGTGCGAGGCCAGTATATGCCGGCGGCGTGATCCAAAGATCGAGCGTCGCCCCGGCCAGCGCCTGACCGCCGCCATAGGGCGCCATCGCCGCCCGCATCCGCCCGATCGGATCGTCGGCGCCGACGGCGATGCCGATAACCAAAAGGATTGCCGCCAGTGAACGCAGACCGAGCCGGTCCAACGCCGCCAAACCGGGTTTCGGCGCTGCCGGCCTGACCCGGCTGGCGGCGGCAATGGCCCGCCGGACATGCTCGAACCAAAGCTCGCTTGCCAGCGGCGAGCCGTCCGTGCCGACCGGCAGATCGTAAAGCGCCGCAATCGGGCGATGCCGGAGTCCGGCCTCACGCTCGAGCCGGCGTTCGATTTCCGACGGGCGGATCGGCCGCAAGCCTGCCCCGACGCGGTAAAGCGTCATGCCGAACCCGGCCGCGAAGATCGTCAAAACCGTGACGTGCAAGACCGTCGGCAACTCGGCGATGGCTCCGGTAAGCGCCAAGCCGATAAACGCCGCGAGCACCGACATCGACGCCCAAATCGCCCGCCATAGTAATTCC
>JAQBZY010000280.1 GCA_027620395.1 Pseudomonadota bacterium | reverse complement strand
CACCAGAACAAGGACGCCGAGCATGGTCGCCGTCATCGCAATACCATCCGGCAACGCAAGGTTGGGCAGATCGACGAACGCCGGCAATGCGCTCAGATAGAAGATCACTACTTTCGGATTTCCGAGAGTGAGAAAAAGTCCGCCGACGAACGCATGCGCGCCGTGGCCGGTCGGTTTCGCAACCTGTTCGATCCCCCGTATGGGAGCCCGCCACGCCTTGATGCCGAGAAAAATCAAATACGCGGCGGCGGCCCAATGCAGGACGACGAACAGGTCTTTCAACAGATTCGCGACGAGCGCGAGGCCGAAGACCGCGAAGCAGACGTAGATCAGATCCCCAAGCACGATGCCGGCGACGAACGGTAGCGTCGAGCGGGCACCGAACGCCATGCTTCGCGCGACGACGGCGAATACGCCCGGACCTGGGGCGGCCATCCAGATCAGGCTTGCGAGCGCAAGCGCGGCAAGTGTTTGGGTGCTCATGGTCGCGGACGATCCCCCGATATGATGGGCGCCGTTATAATAAGCGACCGGCGGTCTTTCCAGCGGATTGAATGCGCGCCGGTCAGTTTCCGGGCAACGCCTTCAGCTTGGCCTTGGCCTCGGCGGCCTTGGCGGTCTCGCCCAAGACTTCGTAGGCCCGGATCAACCGCTGCCAGCCTTCCGGATCGTTCGGATTTTCCGCGAGGCGGCCGGCCAACCGCTCGACCATGGAGCGGATGAACGCTTGCCTGTCCTGGTTCGACATCTGCCCGGCCGCAGTCACATCTTCCTGCGTCGGCCCAGGCGCACCAGGCGGCGGAGCCGCTTGAGGTGGGGCGGCCCCAGGAGCGGTCGACGGCATCGACTGCCGCGGCAGGTTCGCCGCCACTTGCCGGGCCATCTCGCTCGGCAGAATTTCCTTCGGATCGAACCCGCCATCCTTGCCCGCCAATCCGATTTGTTCACGCACGCCAGCGACGTATGGCGCGTCCGGCGGCGCGATCGCCAAGAGATCGGTCCAGAATTGGACGGCGCCCCGGAAATCGCCGTCTTGCGCCTTGCCAAGGCCGAGATAGAACCACGGTTTGGAGAGAGTCGGATCGCGGCGTACGGCCTCGGCGAAATCGGCGTGAATGTCCTTCGACATGGCGCCGCCAGCAGCCACAATTCGCGCTTCCGCATAATCTGCCAACAGCATCGGGTGCCGGTCGGTGAGCGGCAGCGCCTTGGCATAGGCGTCAGCGGCGTCGGCCGCCCGGTCCATGTTGGCATAGGTGCGGCCGAGCAATATCCAGCCATCAACGTCGGTCGGATCCTTTTCCAGTTTTGATTTCAGTTTTTCGAGCGCGTCTGACATCGAACCGGCCATTCCGGAGGCCGTGCGCGTCGCCGATGCCGAACCACCGGCGCCGGCTCGCCCGGCCAGCGGATAATCGGGCGTGCCGGGCCGCCCTAGATCAAGATAGAGCAATGCCGCCAGCACCGGCAGCACCAACCCAAGCGCGACGGCAAGCAAGCGTCCGGCTTTGCCGTCCGGTGCATCGGCCGATGGCTCCGACGTGTCCGCCACCGCGCTCAGCAAACGGCGCTCGATTTCGAGCCGGGCGGCGGCAAGTTCACCGGCGCCGATGCGTCCGTCGGCGGCGTCGCGCTCGAGTTCCTTCAATTGATCGCGGTAGACGTTGGCATCATAGGTGGCGCGGGCCGCGTGCGTCGCCGACCGCCGCAAAAGTGGCCGTAACGCGACGCCGAGGATGGCGATGGTGAGCACGGCGACGGCAATCCAGAACGTCATGCGTCGTCACTTTTCATGATCTCGGCGAGCTTTCGTCGCTCTGCATCCGTCAACGGCGCCGCGGCTTGGGTGGCGCCGTCACCGCGGCGGCGGTAGAACATGAACGCGACCAGGCCGCCGAGGACCAGGAAAGCGGCCGGCCCAAACCATAAAACGTAAGTCTTGGCCTTGAACGGCGGCTGCAATAGGACAAAGTCGCCGTAGCGCGACACCACGTAATCAATCACCTTTTGGTTGCTGTCGCCGGCAACGATGCGCTCGCGGACCAGCACCCTTAAATCGCGGGCCAGTTGCGCATCGGAATCGTCGATCGATTGATTTTGACAAACCAAACAACGGAGATGCCGGCCAACGTCCCGGGCCCGCGCCTCCAATTTGGGGTCGGCCAACAGATCATCCGGATCGACGGCGGTGGCGTCGGTCGGCAAGAACGCGAACAACGTCAGGATGGCCAGTAAGCGAATCACGATGCCGGGGCCTTTCGCAGATGCTCGATCAACGGCTGCAGGGTCTTTTCCCATACCTCGGCCGAGATCGGCCCGACGTGCTTGTAACGGATCACGCCGACATGATCGACGACGAAAGTCTCCGGCGCGCCGGTCACGCCAAAGGCAATGGCCGCTTTCGAGCGCGGATCGTCGCCGATCAACGTGTAGGGATCGCCGAACCTCTTGAGCCACGCCGGACCGGTGTCAGGCGTTTTCTCGCGCCAATCGATGCCATGCACCGGCACCCAGCCGTTTTCCTTGATCTTCATCAAAAACGGATGCTCGACTCGGCAGGCGACGCACCACGATGCGAAGACGTTGACCAGCGATACCTGACCGACCAGATCCGTCGACGCGAAGCCCTTGTCGCCGCGGCCCTTGATCGGCGGCAAATCGAACGGCGGCACCGGCTCGCCTTGCAGCATGCTCGGCAACTTGTGCGGATCGAGCGTGAGACCGACGGCAAGATATCCGCCGATCACCAAGAACGCCGCCAGCGGCAATCGCATGGGATTTTCGTCTTTGGATAGCAAGGGCGAATGGCAGGGCATGGATGTTGATGTATGCCGAGGCGTTGCCGCCGCCGTGCTCGGCGACGCGGCGAAGGCACAATTCCTGAAAACGACGACGCAGACCCGTTTCACCGTGTTGCAGACCGGCGAGGTCGACGTGATGACGGCCAACGCCACTTGGACATTGTCGCGCGATGCCAAGCTCGGCGTCGACTTTGTTACGCCAACGTTCCACGACGGGCAGGGCTTCATGGTGAACAAGCGGATTGGCGTCAAGGCGGTGAAAGATCTCAACGGCGCCACTCTTTGTGTATCGCCAGGCTCGACGTCGGAAAAGACCTCGGCCGATGTCGCCAGGACTTTTAACTTAAAGTTCACCACCGTCGTTATCGAAAATCAGAAAGAACTCAATACCGCGTTCTTTTCCGGTAGGTGCGATGTTCATATTCAGTCCACCTCAGGCTTGAGCGCCAACCGCGCAGCGGTTGCGGCCAATCCAGAAGATTTCATCATCCTGCCCGGCATTTTCGGTAAGGATCCGATGGGCCCTGTCGTCCGCCAAGGCGATCCGCAATGGCGCGACATCGTCAATTGGGTGGTATTTGCGATGATCGGCGCCGAAGAGGCGGGCGTCACCTCGAAGAACGTCGATGAAATGTTGAAAAGCAGCGATCCGGAAATCCAACGTATGCTCGGCGCCAAGGATAAGCTCGGCGAAGCGCTCGGCTTGGACAACCAGTGGGCTTATCGTGTCATCAAGCAGGTCGGCAATTATGGCGAAGTGTTCGAACGCAACGCCGGAATGGCGTCGCCGCTAAAGCTGAGCCGCGGAGTTAATTCGCTCTGGACCAGCGGCGGGTTGATGATCTCGCCGCC
>JAQBZY010000279.1 GCA_027620395.1 Pseudomonadota bacterium | reverse complement strand
AGCCGGACAATACGCCGAGCCGGACCGCCGTAGTGTGTTCAGGATCGACGAAGGCCAGGGTGCCAATGAAAAGGCTCATTGTGAAGCCGACCCCAGCCAGCAGCGAAACCCCGTAGACGTGCTGCCAACCCACTCCTTCCGAAAGTCGGCTAATGCCGTACCTGACCGCCAGCCATGTACTTCCGAAGACGCCGATTTGCTTGCCGACGAGCAATCCCAAGGCAATGCCGAGCGGAATCGGTTGGAGGAGATCGGAAAACGAAAGATCGGTCAGCGAGACGCCGGCATTGGCGAAGGCGAACATCGGCATCACCATGAACGCGACCCACGGATGCAGCTCCCGCTCGAGGCGATGCAGCGGTGATGCGGCTTCGTCGACGCCATCGACCGGGACCGTCAGCGCGACGATCACACCGGCCAACGTGGCATGAATTCCCGACTTAAGAACGCAAACCCACATCACCAGCCCGATCAGGACATATGGCCCGGCGCGGCGGATGCCGATCGCATTGAAGGCGATCAGTATTGTCAGGCAAGCCGCGGCACCGATCAAGGAACTGACCGATAGATCGGCGGTATAAAACAGAGCGATGATAACGATCGCGCCGAGGTCGTCGATGATCGCCAACGCCAGGAGAAAAATTTTCAACGCCGGCGGAACGCGGCTACCGAGGAGCGCCAAGGCGCCGAGCGCGAACGCGATGTCGGTGGCTGCAGGAATCGCCCACCCCTGCAACGCTTCGGCGTCGTCGATGTTGAAGGCGATGTAAATCAGCGAGGGCACGGCCATGCCGCCCAGTGCCGCGACGGCGGGCAGAGTCGCCTGCGACCAGTTCGACAATCGGCCGAGCAGTATCTCCCGTTTGATCTCGAGGCCGACGAGGAAGAAGAAAACGGCCATCAAGCCATCGTTGATCCACAACAACAGCGGCTTATCGATGCCGAACGCGCCGATCTTGACCGCCACCGGCGTCGACAGCAGGGCGTCATATAGCCAGGCCAGCGGTGAGTTGTCGAAACCGAGTGCTAACAAAGCGGCGAGCATCAAAAGGACACCGGGCGCGGCATCATGATGCAGCAACCCGTTCAAGCGGGCATTGATCTTCGCCAATTTGTCTCCCCTCATCTTGGTGCATTGATGCGCCGTTGATATTGGGGCTAGAGACCGTGACTTCAACCAAAGCCACGGACATCAGCGAAACATGACGAAAAATTTAGAAAATCAAATGTGGCGGCAGCGATACGGATGTCCGGTTAGGCCCCTGGATACCATCGGGCATTTCGTTTCTCCTTGAAACTCCGAAGCCCCTCCGCCGCCTCGTCGGTCTGGCGCTGCCTGGCGTGATCCAAAGCGAGTTTAGACGCCTTGGCGTCGTCGATGCCAAGATCGGACGCTTCGAACAGAATCCGCTTGGTTTCGGCAATGGCTCCGGGACCGTTCATCAAGATCGCATCGACGATCTCGGCGCCCTTGGACGCCAATTGATCGAGCGGGCATACGGCGTGGACCAAGCCCAATCGCTCCGCCGTCATGGCGTCGAACCGCTCGGCGGTGATCGCATAGCGGCGGACTTGCCGGGGGCCGATGGCGGCAGCCAGTGCGGGGATGATCGGTCCGGCGTGCAGGCCCCAGCGGACCTCGGCGATCGAGAATACCGCGTTGTCGGCGGCGATTACCACGTCGCAGGCGGCGATGATACCGGTACCGCCGCCGAAGCATGCGCCGTGCACCAGGGCCACGGTCGGCTTCGGCAATGCGTCGAGAAATCGGACCGCGTCGGTGGTCCGGCGCGAGACCGCGAGATTTTCCTCGGGCGTCCCGCTCCTCACCCGATCGAGCCAGGCGAGGTCGGCGCCGGCTTGAAAGTGCTTGCCATTACCCCGAAGGACGACGGCCCGGACCTTCGGATCAGCACCGAGCGCCCCGGCACCCTGCAACAGCGCCTCGATCATGTCACCGTCGTAGGCATTGTTGACGTCCGGTCGGTTGAGGGTGAGGGTGGCGACGCCGCGGCCGTCGATGTCGCAAAGCACGGGCTGATCGGTCGTGGGCATGGGCAACTCCTTTGGGTGGCGCGTTTTCCTTTTACTCCGCTTCGGCGGCGGATAAAACGGCGCTTCGCAAGTAAACTCCTGACCGAGAGAGCGCCATGACGAATACACCGGACGATGTCGAGGTTATCGAAAAACGTGCCGACTTTCAGGGCTATTTTCGGATCGACACTTACCGGCTCAGGCATCGGCTGCATGACGGCAGGTGGTCCAAGGAAGTCACCCGCGAAGTTTTCGAGCGCGGGCATGCGGTCGCCGTCATCCCCTACGATCCGGCGCTGGATCGGGTGGTTTTGATCGAGCAGTTCCGGATCGGCGCCTACGCGGCCAGGCAAAGCCGCTGGTTCGCCGACGACGTATCGCCGTGGTTGATCGAGGTCATCGCCGGCATCATCGAGCCCGGCGAGGATCCGGCGGAAGTGGCGGTCCGCGAGACCGTCGAGGAATGCGGTCTCAATCTCTCCGAATTGATCCCGGTCTCGCATTATCTCGCGTCGCCGGGCGGCACCAGTGAAAGTGTTTTTCTGTTTTGCGGCCGGGTCGATGCTTCCGACGTCGGCGGCCTGCACGGTATCGCCGACGAGGGCGAAGACATCCGGCCGTTCACGCTTCCCTTCAGCGATGCCCTCGATTGGCTGAATGCCGGCCGCATCGCCAACGCCGCCAGCATCATCGCTTTGCAGTGGTTGGCGCTCAATCGTGACGCGGTGCGGAAAAAGTGGCGATGATCGATCGGGGCAATGTTCTGAAGTCCGTCGATGCTTGATCCTCCAAGAAGCCACCGGTAATCTACAAAGAACGCTGTTCGGAACGGAATTCGAAGAGATATACAAAAAAGAACCGGGGAAACGTACATGGATGTCCGAAACGGCTTTGCGGAAACCGTCGGCAATACACCGCTGATCCGGCTCGCCGGCCCGTCGGCGGTGACCGGTTGCGAGATTTTGGGAAAGGCCGAATTCCTCAATCCCGGTCAATCGGTCAAGGACCGGCCGGCTCGGCAAATGGTCCGGGACGCCGAGGCGGCCGGTATCTTGAGACCCGGCGGGCTGATCGTCGAGGGGACCGCCGGCAATACCGGCATCGGCCTGGCGCTGATGGCCAATGCCTGCGGCTACCGCTGCATCATCGTCATGCCGGATACCCAGAGCCAGGAAAAAAAGGACATGCTCCGGCTCTGCGGCGCCGAACTGATCGAAGTGCCGGCACTGCCCTATTCCAATCCTGACAACTATCAACACATCGCCAGGCGGCTGGCGGAGGAAAAGGCCAAAATCGAGCCGAACGGCTGCCTGTTCGCCGATCAGTGGAATAATCTGTCGAACCGCAAGGCGCACTATCTGACCACGGGCCCCGAAATCTGGCGCCAGACCGACGGCAAGATCGACGGCTTCATTTGTTCGGTCGGCACCGGCGGTACGCTGGCCGGCACGGCGAGCTATCTCCGCGAACAGAAGCCGGGCATCGTCATCGGCTGCGCCGATCCCAGAGGGGCGGCGATGTTCAATCTGTTCACGTCGGGCGAGGTCAAATCGACCGAGGGCGGTTCGATCAGCGAAGGTATCGGCTTGGGCCGGGTAACCCCGATCATCGAGGGTTTTAAAGTCGAAAA
>JAQBZY010000278.1 GCA_027620395.1 Pseudomonadota bacterium | reverse complement strand
GAAAACGTCGTCGCCGACCGGGTCACCCCCATCAGGCTGCCCTGAACGTTGTCGCCGGCACGGACCGAAATGGCACTGTTGAGGGCTGGTGAGATCAGGCTGAAGCCAAGCCCGGCCAAGGCCATGGTGAAGACCAGGACCGGCACCGTCTGGGATAGCGGAATGCCGCCGATCCCCAAAGCCAGCAGCAAGGCGCCGGCCGAGATCAGTCTATCCTCGCCGAAGCGCCTAGCCAGGACCCCGACGGCACCGCCTTGAACGGCGGCGCTGAGCAGGCCGATGAAGGCGAATAGATAACCGTTCTGCGCTGGTCCCCAGCCGAATTGCCGTCTCGACCACATGGCGAAGGTCGATTCCAAACCGGCGAACACAAAAGTCGCCAGAAACGAAAGCAAGATCAAAAACCCGACGCCCGGAAGCATGATAGCCTGCTTGAGCGCCCGCCAACGGCCGGTCCGGCCTTGCTTGACGGTATCTGCGCGCGCCGCCGCCGACAGGCTTTCCTTTAGAAACAGCGCCGTCAGGACCAGGGCCGTGAGCGACAGCGCCGCCGCCGCCAGACTTGGCGTGCGGTAATCCGCCGCCATCGGGTCGTCACCGGCCAGGATGCCGCCGATGGCCGGACCCAGAATAAAGCCGATGCCGAAGGCGGCACCGACGACGCCCATGCCCTTGGCCCGGTTTTCCCGGGTCGTCACGTCGGCGACATAGGCGAAGGCGGTCGAAATATTGCCGGCCATGAAGCCACCCAAGGCCCGCATCAGAAACAGCATCGCCAGATTGTCGGCGAAGGCGAGGCCGATATAGGCGGCGACGGCGCCGGCGAGCGAAAACAGCAATACCGGGCGGCGGCCGATGCGATCGCTCAGTTGCCCCCAATACGGCGCGGCGACGAACTGCGCCGCTGAATAGCTCGCCATCAACAGCCCGACCATTGCCGGCGAGGCGTGGAAATGCTCGGCGTAGAACGGCAACAGGGGAATGATGATCCCGAAGCCGATCAAATCGACGACGACGATGAGAAACAGGATTGGCATCGGCCCTGCCTACACTGCCGGCCGATCCAGGGCAATGCCCGGCGACTGGCTCAGCGTTGGGTGAACTTGAACTCGATCCGCCGGTTCTTGGCTTTGACCGCTTCGCCGTCGCCGTCGGCAATCGGCGAATACTCGCCGAACCCGCTCGCCGCCAGCTTGTCGGCCGGAATGCCGGCGGAAACCAAATGGTGCAAGACAGAAAGGGCGCGCGCCGTCGACAATTCCCAGTTCGACGGGAACTTCGCTGTCGCGATCGGATCCTTATCGGTGTGCCCGTCGATTTGCAGGATCCACTTGATGTCGGCCGGCATTTTCCTGGCGATTTCCAATAGCGTCCTGGCCAATTTGTCGAGTTCCTGCTTGCCGACATCGCCCAACTCGGCCGCGCTTTTGGCGAACAGAACCTCGGATTGCAGGACGAAACGGTCGCCAACGATCCTGACATCCTGGCGCCGGCCCAGAAGATCGCGCAGCCGGCCGAAGAATTCGGAACGGTACTTTGTAAGTTCCTGCACCTTGCCGGCCAAGGCCGCGTTCAGCCGCTGGCCCAGTGCCTCGATCCGGACGTCCTTGGATTTGGCGTCGGACTCGGCGGCGTCGAGGGCGGCGTTCAAGGCGTCCAGTTGGGCTCTGAGCGCCGACATCTGATGATTGAGCAAGGCCAACTGGGCACGGGCGCTTTCGGAAATTTCGCGTTCGTTGGCGAGGCCAACTTTCAGCTTGTCGCGTTCGGACGAGGTCTCGCCCAATTTCTTGACCGAGATTGTCAGATCCTTGTCGAGTTTGTCCTTGGCTTTTTCCGCCTCGGCGGCGCGGACCGAGAGCGCCGACACTTCCCGCTCGAGTTCGCCCTTCAAGGCCTTGAGCGCCGAGATGTCGCGGCTGAGATCGGCGATCTCGGCCAATTGCCGGGTGATCGCTTCCTTGTCGGCCTTGTTGGTGGCAAGCGCGCCGGCGAGCTGGCTTTCGGTGTCGCCGAGTTTGCCACGAAGCGCGGTCAAATTCACCTCGAGCCCGGCGCGGGCATCCAAGGAGGCCGAAAGCTGCTGCGTCAGGCTACTGACCTCGGTATTCAGACGCGCCGTTTCGGCCTTTTCCAGTGCTAGGACCTGGGTCAGCCGGCTGAGATCGTTCTCCAGTTGCCGGAGTGCCTTGTCACGCCCGGAAAGTGCTTGTCCGAGAAAAAACTGCGCCAGGACGAAGATCATCAGCAGAAAGATGATAACCATCAGTAGCGTCGCCAGGGCGTCGACGAAGCCTGGCCAAATAAAGCTGGAGCGGTCGCGGCGGGAAATGGCGGCCATGCGGGGGTCCGGCCGCCGGCCTAATCGCGGCCATCGCCGCCGGCGGCGGCGATGGTGCGGGCGAGCAACCGGACTTCGCGCTTGAGTGCATCGACGATTTCGTCGCGACCGCGGGTCGTTTCGTCGACTAGGCGCTGCATGTTGGTATCCATATTTCGGAGATGTTGTCTGGATGCATCGTCGCCGAAGTCACCGCCGCTGTGGGAAAGCTTTTCCAGCACCGGCCGCATGTCCATCTGCAATTGCGCGAGGTTCTTCATAATCGCCTGCTCGGTCCGCATGTGGTCGGTCAAGGTTTCTACCTTACTGGTCAATTGCACCAAGCCCTCGTTGACGGCGTAGCGGCCTTCCTCGCCGCGGGTGATGATGACTTGCAGGTTCTCCAGGCTCTCGGCGGTCTGCTCAAGAAGCGCCTGAACATAGGCCGGCACCGTCTGCTCGCCTTCGCCACCGAGCGCGCCCGAGGACAACCGCGTCACCGACGACAGCCATTCCTCGAGTTCGTTGAAGAACCGGTTCTGGCTCTGGCTCGCTTGCAAATCGAGGAAGCCGAGCACCAACGATCCGGCCAGACCGAACAACGACGACGAGAATGCTGTCCCCATGCCGTCGATCGGCGCCGCCAATCCTTCCTTGAGTTTGCCGAACATGACCGCCGGCTCGCTGCCGTCAATCGAAAGGCTGCCGATGATGGCGCCGATCGAACCGACGGTGATTAACAGACCCCAGAACGTGCCAAGGAGCCCCAGGAAAATCAGGAGACTGATATTGTAGCGCGACAAATCCCGGCTTTCTTCGAGCCTCGCGGAAATACCGTCGAGGATTGAGCGGGTCGCCAACGTCGACAAGCTAAAGCGAATGCCGCGGCGGTCCGATAGCATTGCTGCCATCGATGCCAAAAGGCGCGGCTGGGTGCCACTGTCGGCGAGTGGCTGGCGGAGGCCGGCGCCGGCCGCCAAGGTGTCGCGGAAATTTTCGATCCAGGTGACTTCCGGATAAAGCAGTCCGACTTGGCGGAAATTGTAAAAGATGCCGAGCATCAGAACGCCGAGGATCAGGCCGTTGAGCGCCGCGTTGGCCATGAAGGCTTCACGAAGCGGAGCGAACACGAAGAAGCACGCCGCTCCAACGCAGACCAGAAACATGAGCATGCGGAACAAAAAGACCGTCGGGCGGGTCATTCGGAAAGCTCCGTCAGAAACTGCAGCCGGTGAGCCATGGCGCCGGCAAGGTCGTGCAAGGGCGCCGCGCTCCTTCTAGCGGCCGACGAAGGAAACGTCGACCCGGTTTTTCGGTTGATTCTCGGCCTTGTCGCCAAGGGCGCG
>JAQBZY010000277.1 GCA_027620395.1 Pseudomonadota bacterium | reverse complement strand
AAAATGCCCCATGCAAGCCCCCTATCGGCGGCTCGGCGAGCGATATAACAAAAAATGGGCCGCCAATGGCGGCCCAAGTTGGAGTGTGACCGACACCGGGGGGACCCGGCGCGGCGTTAGAACTATTTGCAGGCGACCCTGCCGTCGATGATCCGGCCACGGTCGTACCATGTCGGTTCGACGGAAATCTGATATTCACCGGCGCCAATTTTACTCGCCGGCACCCGAAATGACGCGTTTTGGCCATTCGTCATACGCATGTTGCGCTTGCTGATGATTTTGGTGCCTTCGACGTACACGATCGAAAGCCGTCCAGCCTTCGGCCACTCTGCGCCAAGATTGGTTACTTTGAAAATCGCGTTGCCGTCTTCGCAGGTCGCTTCGACGCCAAGCTGCAGCAATGTGCTGTTGGCCGCCCTAGCAGCCTGGGCAATCTGCACATCGCCGGCGGCGGAAGTCTGGACGGTGCCGGCTAGGACACCAAGAGCGAGTGCGCCGGCTGTAGTCAATGTATTGATTTTCATCAATTTTTTCCCTCTGGTTCGGCTTTACTGCCCGACTCTTGAGGGTAATCTAAGAGATAAAACTTAACGTATCCTGACAATCCCGGATTTCAGCGGCCGCCTGCAAGCCGGGGCTTAATAACCACAGCTCGCGGCCAGGGTGCCGGCAGACGACGGAAACGTGATCGAGAACACCGTCCCGCCGCCAAGGGCGCCATCGACGGCAACCACCGCACCATGATTTTCCACCACACAATTGACGATGTGCAGACCGAGGCCGGTGCCAAAACTACGGCGGTCGATTTGGTTGAATTTCGCGAACAAACCGGGCCGGGCTTCGGGCGATATGCCACCGCCTTGGTCGATGACATGGATCGCCGGAGGGTCGGCATCGACGACGACCCGCACGACCGCCCCACGCCGGCTATGGGCAACGGCATTCTCGATCAAATTCCGGACCGCGTGCACGATAGCCCCGCTGTCGCCGTTGACCAATACCGAACCCGTGGCGCCATCGAGCTCCAACCCCCGACCATCGCGGATTGCCATCGGCGCCAGATTAGAAATGGTCTCGACGGCAATGGCATGCAAATCGGCCAACGCCCCCGGCTCCGGGCGCAGCCGCTCGTAACGGGTCAGGGTCAAAAGCTGCTCGATCATCCTGGTCAGCCCATCGACCTCACGCTTAAGCGCCGTCGCCGTCTCGGTGTCGCCCAGTCCATCCAAGCTGGAACGGAGAACGGCAATCGGTGTTCGCAGCCGATGCGCGACATCGGATGCGAACTCGCGGTGCTGGTTGGCGCTCGCCTGCAACGCCGACATCGCCTTTTTTAAGTCGGTAATGTCGCTGGCTATGGTCACCGTGCCGCCGTCGGGAATCCGCTGCTCATCAATCAACAGCCAGCTTCCGTCCGCGAGATTCAACTCAAATGGCCCACTCGGTGCGCGGCGCCGCGATAATCGTGCTTCGATCCACGCTGTTGCATCGGTGGTCGCGGGATAACGGCCGGCCTCGACCTCGCTTTGCAGCAACGCCACGAAATCGCTGCCGGGTACGGTAAGATTGGCAAATTGACGATTGAATACACGGAACCTGGCGTTGGAGATGACGAACTTGTCGTCCTCGTCATATAGCGCGAACAGCCCTTGCAATACATCGATGGCATCGGCGAGCCGGGCATTTGCCCGCTCGACTCGATGCAGGTCAGTCACATCCTTTGCGGTTCCCATCGTGCCGGCAAACTGTCCGGTCACTTGGTCGAACCGTGGCAACGCCGAGATCAGAAACTTGTGCGCAACGCCGTCGGCGCCGATGGCTTCGAAATGTGCATTGCGGAACGGCTTTTTCAAATCCGGTGGCGCTTGCTCATGACCCGATGCATCGACAAATCGCCCAATGTCGCTAATTTGCAGCCCGACCAATTGCACCGGATGCCGGCTCAGGCTTTCTATGATTCTGTCGGAAACGAATGTCAGGCTTCCGTCGCGCCCGGTTTCCCAAACCCAATCGGAAATCAAGCGAGTCATATCCTCAAGCCGGCGCAACGCAATTGACGAGCGTTCCTTCGCCGAGCCGCTTATTGACGGCCAACTCCGGACACGACGATCAGTCATTTTCTTTCAGCCTGATCTGCAATTCCCTGAGTGCGCTTAAATAGTCGGAGCCGCGATGCCACCGACCAAGCACTTCAGTCGCCGCTTTCTGCGGCGTCGCCTCGTAAAACCGCATCAATTCAGGCAACCGCAATTGCGCTTGGTCCATCGTCTCCGCTTTCGCCAACTGGCTATAAATGAAGAGGCGCTCGAAATCGGCGGCTGACATGCCGATTGCCCGTGCGGCGATGGCGAGTCCCTCGCCGCCCGGTTCGAAAAGGAGACGCTGTATGAGGAAATCTCGCAGTTTCGAAATTTTCGCAAACAGTGCGACGAACAGTCGAATTTCACCCTCCTGCAACGCCGATATCAAAATTTCGGAATTAACGAGTCCTCCATCCTTCAGGGCATCGGCCAACGCCGAGGCCTTATTCTTCTTGTCCCGCTTGATGTCCGACATTTCCTCCCAAGCTGCCTGTTCGAGCAATTCATCGACAACGCCCTGCTCCAATTTGAACGACGAAACAATATGCTCGCGCAATGCCACCGAGACCCACAAATACATCCGCTTGGCCAGATCCGGGTTCAGATCATCGCGACTGACAATCGGCTCATGAAAACTGTCAATTCGGCGCGCTTGTTCGACCAGATACTCCATCGTCGAGTTCGATATTTGCGCATTCTGATTTTTGAGGAGCGAGACAATCACCGGCTCGCGACCGGACTTGACCAAAGCGTCGCTGACATTCTCACTGACGGCGTGGCGCCTGGTAATCGCCAGCATATGCTCGTCGGTGCGAAGCTGAATAACCTCGATCAGGTCGTTGTCGCGAAGCAGACCGGATTTTTCGAGGATCGGGTAGGCGACCCTGACCTTGTCATTGGCGAGCCTTACAATGAGACCCCGCGGCACATCCTGCATCGCGGCAAGCCGGCTTGCCACCGAGTGTCTGATGGATAATTCGATATCGTTGATGATGTTCTCGAGGATGCCGAACATCAGCGCCCGCTGACGGTCGTTCAGCATGCCGGCGTCGCCGTCGAAAAGATCAATGATCACCTTGGTCAGACGGTTGCGGCTTTCAGAAGACTTTTGCCGCGCCAATCCAAGCAGGTATTCGGCGTCGAAATTAGTTTCTGGATTCAAGTTCAGCTCCAATCCCCGCGAAGCACGATCCTTGGTCAGTGATCATGGTGCCGCTGCGTCGTCTTCCCCGGACAGCATGTAACCGACCCCCCGGATCGTGTGAATGCCGACTTTGGCGCCGGCCGTCAGCAGCCGTTTTCGCAACCGCGACACATGCACTTCGACCGAGTTCGACGAAACCTCTTCATCAAACCCGTAAATATTATCCTCAAGAACATCCTTCGGGACGACGCGGCCCTTGCGCCGTAGCAGAAGTTCGAGAACCTCCATCTCGCGCCTGGAAATGGTGATGGTCTTGCTTGAAATTCGCACTTCTCTGGCTGAGCTGTCGAATTCCACGTTGCCCTCGATCAAAATGGATCCGAGCGCGCCGCCCGGGCGGCGTAGCAGCGCATGGATCCTGGCCACCAGTTCTTCCATCGCAAACGGCTTCAGCAT
>JAQBZY010000276.1 GCA_027620395.1 Pseudomonadota bacterium | reverse complement strand
GGACATGTCCGGCGATCAGATTGATCAGGGGACGGGTCGCGTCGCTGGGGCGCATCGCCGGGATCAACGCCGCGCGTTTGATCCGGCAACGCAAACCGGGCGACTTGGCGACGCTCGATCCGATCATCCGCGTCAGTTGCGTCTCGACCTTTTCCGCTTCTTCTTCCGGCAGCAACCGGCGGTCGATCCTAAATCGCGCCCCGGCCGGCACGCCGCCGGCTTCGCTGCCGGCGTAGAATTCCTCGACCACCAAGCTCGGATGGGTAATTCCGAGGATTTTCGAGCGTTTGTCGCGAAGCCCGGCCCGGTATTGATGCAGGAGCGCGACAACCTTGTTGGCGCCCTCGAGCGCGTCGAAACCGCGCTCCGGCGCATGCGACGGCGCCGCCAGGCCGCGAATTTCAACATCGATCTGCAACGTTCCCATGGAGTGCGCGGCGATGGCGCGGGCCGGGCCGGCGCCGATGACGAAATCAGGCCGCACCAGTTTCTCGTCGAGCATCCATTTGCACCCGAGAGGGCCCGAACCATCAAAGCTGACGTGCAATTCGACCGAGCCGGTCAAATTCGCCGCCGACTCGGCCAACGCCACCACCGCGAAGGCCTGTGCCGTGAGATCAGCCTTGCCCGATAGAACGCCGCGGCCGTGGATCACGCCGTTCTTGATCTCACCGGCGAACGGATCGTGTGTCCAATCGTCCTCGACCGGGACGGTGTCGACAGCCGTGACCAGGGCCACCGTCGGCCCGGATTCCGAAAAACGCCGCCGGGCGACCAGATTTGTCACCGCGGCCCGATTCCGTCTGGCGGCAATTTCTTTCGGCACCTTCAGCCGCTCGACCTCGAAACCGAGCGCCTCCAAGAGCTTGCCGATTCGTTCAGCCTGCTCGGCAAGATCACCTGGCGGGTTAGAGGTGTCGATGCCGACCAATTCCGTCAGCAACTTGAACTGAGCCGCCCGGCGCCGTGTCATTGCGTTCTGGATCGCTGCTTTTGTCGTCGCGTCCATCAACCTCTCCCAACCCGGACGAAACCCTTGCAAACTGCCGCGAAAACGTCAATTTGGATCGTTGTTCGGTCCGAAATTCCTAGCTTGGAGACGCAGATGCCGCGCGCGGAAAGCCTTGAGATGATCGCCAAGCTGGTCGCATTCGACACCACCAGCCGCAATTCCAACATGCAATTAATCAGCCACATCCAGGCGTATCTGTCGTCGCTCGGTATCGCCAGCACCTTGGTCCCGAACGATGATAGGAGCAAGGCCAGCCTTTATGCCACGCTCGGGCCGACCGACAAACCTGGCGTCATGCTGTCCGGCCATACCGATGTCGTGCCAGTCGACGGCCAGGATTGGACGTCCGATCCGTTTTCGGTGGTCGAACGTGACGGCAAGCTCTTTGGCCGCGGCACGTCGGACATGAAAAGCTTCATCGCCCTGGTTCTGGCCAAACTGCCGCAGTTTTTGGCGCGCGGATTGGATACGCCGATTCATCTGGCGTTCTCCTATGACGAAGAGGTCGGATGTGTCGGCGTCAGACCGATGATCGAAATGATCAACGGCCTGCCGATCAAGCCCAGGATGGCCATCATCGGCGAGCCGACCAGCATGCGGGTCATCACCGGGCACAAGGGCAAGCGGAGCTACGCCGCGCATGTCCGGGGCCTCGAGGCGCATTCCAGCCTGGCGCCTCAGGGCGTCAACGCGATCGAATTCGCGGCACGGCTGATCGCCTACATGCAAGGGTTGGCAAGAACGCTGCAAACTGGCGGGCCATTTGATGAGCTTTACGACGTTCGGCACACGACCGTGCATGTCGGCACCATTCAAGGCGGCACCGCGCTCAACATCGTGCCCAAGGATTGCCGCTTCCAGTTCGAGTTCCGATACATCGGCGGCGACGATCCGAACACCCTCGAAAGCGCCATCATCGAATACGCAAAGAAGGTGATCGAGCCGGAAATGCTGGCCATCGATCCAAGCACTGGGTTCGACATCAAATGCTACAATGACATGCCCGGGCTCGACATGAACGTCGACCATGAGGTCGTCACTTTCGTCAAATCCTTGGCCGGGCGAAACGATCACGGCAAAGTCGCGTTTGGCACCGAAGCCGGCCTATTTCAGAAAAACGGTGGCATTCCTTGTGTCGTCTGCGGACCCGGCAGCATCGATCAGGCGCATAAACCCAATGAATTCATAAGCCTGGAGCAACTCGACAAGGGCGAGGCGTTCCTCGATCGGCTCATGGACAGGGTATGCAACCCGTGACAAAATACCGTCATGTTTGGTCTCTTCGGCGACAAGAAAAAAGCCAGCGATAACGCGCGCGAACACACGCGCTTTGAAACCGCTGGCGAAAAAGTCCGGATCTACGAGCAGGTCTTCGACCTTGGCGATCTGTCGGAAGGTGGCATGCGCGTCATCGGCTATGATGACGACATGAAAGCCAACCATTATTTCGAATTACATCTGCTGCTGCCGATCGGCGGCGAGGAAAAGGAATTCCGGGGCCACACCAAGGTGGTCCGGCAATGGGACGATCAATTGGCGTGCCAGTTCACCAAGCCGTAGCCGGAACTGGTCTTCGAAGTCCGCGATTATTTGATATCGAAACTTTAGACCGAACCGGCCCGGTTTAGTTCAACAGAATCCTGGGCAGGTAACGGCCGTTCTTGCGGCCATCGAAATGCTCGCCCACTTCCGGATGGCTGATCGGCTCGTCCTCGTCGTCATACACCAAGTTCTGTTCCGACACGTAGGCGATATAGGGCGAACGTTCGACCGTTTCGGCGAACAGGTGATAGAACGGCTGATCATTGCGCGGGCGCACCTCGGCGGGAATGGAATTGTACCATTCGTCGGTATTGTTGAATTCCGGGTCGACGTCGAAAATAACGCCCCTAAAGCCGTAAATCCGATGCTTCACGGCGGCGCCGATCGGGAATTTTGCCTGCAACTTGCTCGAAATCAACGATCGTCTCCGTCGCTTGTGCGTCCCCTCAAAAATAGCCGGTCAGCGGCAACTTGCAAGGGCTAGCGGATTCCGCCGTCGAATAGACTGGATTCCCGGGCCCTGGCCGCTTATCTAGCCGGTAAGGACATACCCCACCGCCGGTTGACCGATGGAAGTCGAATGAACGATAGCGCCGCAAGCTCAGACACCAAACCGCCCATCTCGGATGTGCAGGCCGAACTGATTGGCGAGTTTCAATTTCTCGACGATTGGATGGATCGCTATCGGCATATCATCGATCTCGGCCGGAAACTGCCGGAATTTCCGGAAGCCTGGATGACCGACGATTTCAAAGTCGAGGGCTGCCAGTCGCAGGTGTGGATGAAACCCGAGATCAGGAACGGCCGTTTGGTGTTTCACGCCAAGTCAGACGCGGCCATCGTGTCCGGGCTGATTGCCATCTTGCTTCGGCTCTATAGCGACCGTCTGCCGGACGAGATACTGACGACACCGCCGCAATTCATCGAGGCAATCGGGCTGCACGAGCACTTGAGCCCGAGCCGCTCGAATGGGCTGCACTCGATGATCAAGAAGATATTTGCCTACGCCAAGGCCGCGCCCACGAGCGCTTGAGTTGAATTTAGCCGACCGGGCCGAACCGGTTCGGGTCCATGGCCGCCACCAGATCGGATTCAAGCGGCAACGGCGTGCCTGTGATCATGTCGGCGACAATCTCGG
>JAQBZY010000275.1 GCA_027620395.1 Pseudomonadota bacterium | reverse complement strand
CGTGAATAGCGGCAAGAACCCACCGTCGGCGGCGCCGGTGGCCGCCGATTGCTGCACCGCCACCTGAGTCGCTTGATGCGCCAGGTCGCCGGCCTGTTGCGCCAGGCGGCCGAGCTGGGTCGCGAGATCGGCGGCCTTGTCGGTGAATGCTGTCTTGTCCATGGCTTAGGCTCCCTTCGCGTCATCGGCCTGCTTGGCCGCCGGTTTCTTGGCCTGGCCAGCCGCTGCCAGGGCACCCTTGACCCGCTGATTGACCACCTCGCCGCCCTTGCAGACCAGCGTGCCGGTGACGGTCTCGTCGTCGTCCTTCATGGCGATGGCGCCGGTTTCCTTGGCGATGTGCGGCGAGACGAAATTGAACAGGTTCTTGGCGAACAGCGCCGACGCGGTTTCCGCCAGCATCGCCGGCAAGTTCAAGCGGCCGTCGACGGTGACGCCGTTCTTGGTGACGGCGATCTCGCCCGGTTTGGTCGCCTCGCAGTTACCGCCGGCCTCGGCCGCCATGTCGATGACGATGGCGCCGGCCTTCATGCTGTCGACCATGTCCTTGGTCACCAGCTTCGGCGCCGGTCGGCCGGGTATCAGCGCGGTCGTAATAACGATGTCCTGCTTCGGCAGGTGCTCGCGGACCTTCTGGCGCTGCTTTTCAAAATATTCGGGCGGCATTTCCTTGGCGTAACCGCCCGACGTCTCGGCCTCTTTCTCCATCTCGGCATCGACGTCCAAAAACTTGCCGCCCAAGGACGCCACTTGCTCCCTGGTCGCCGGGCGGACATCGGTCGCGGTGACGACCGCGCCTAGACGCTTGGCCGTGGCGATCGCCTGCAAGCCGGCGACGCCGACGCCCATCACGAACACTCTGGCCGGCGGCACCGTGCCGGCTGCCGTCATCATCATCGGGAAGCCACGGCCGTATTGCGCGGCGGCGTTCAACACTGCCTTGTAGCCGGCAAGGTTGGCCTGCGACGACAGAATGTCCATCGACTGGGCGCGGGAAATCCGTGGCATCAATTCCATGGCGAAGGCGGTGACGCCCTGCTTGGCCAGCGCGTCGACCGTCTCGGCATCGGTCAAGGCCGACAACTGCGCCGCCAGCATCTGCCCTGACGCCAGTTTCCCGATTTCGGCCTCAGTTGGCGCGGCGATCTTCCAAACCATGTCCGCATCCTTGACGCAGGCAGCGAAATCCTTGGCGATGCTGGCACCCGCCGCCTTGAAGGTGTCGTCGGAAACCGACGCGCCGGTGCCGGCGCCGGCCTCGATCACGACCTCGCACTTGAGGGCAATGAGCTTGCCGACCACCTCGACAGAGGCGGCGACACGGGCTTCGCCGGCTCGGCTTTCCTTGGGAATGGCGATTTTCATGGCGGGGGAGTCTCCCTGGATCGAGCGGCGGATTCATTGGGCCCACTATTTTGATCGGGCATTGGCTGTGGGACCATTACACCTAAAGGTTATGCCTTTTTGGCGCGCGACTCGCAAGCCGCCCCAGACGCCTGCAAATGACATTGCCCCGGATCACACGAGAGCTTAGGAATCTTCAGCGGCACCGATAAACCTTGGGGACCGAAGCCATGGACGAACTTACGGACGTCATCGTCATCAAAAACGGCGAGCGGGTCGAAAACACCTTTTCCGAGACCGAATACGCACGCCGGGTCGGCGCGCTCCGGGTCTACATGGCCGACGCCGATATCGACGCGGCACTTTTCACTTCTTATCACAACATCAACTATTACGCCGATTTCCTGTACTGCCAATTCGGCCGCCGGTTCGGGCTGGTCGTCGATCATGCCGGCGTGACCTCGATCAGCGCCAACATCGACGGCGGCCAGCCGTGGCGGCGCACCGTCGGCGACAACCTGATCTACACCGATTGGCAGCGTGACAATTACTTCCTGGCCATCAAGAAACTGATCAAGGACGGTTCCCGCGTCGGCATCGAGCATGACCACATGCCGATCCAAACCCTGGAAAAGCTCAAGGCGGCGCTGCCCGGCTGTACATTTGTCGATATCGCACCTTCTTGCATGCGGATGCGGATGATCAAGTCGGCGGAGGAAATCGCCGTCATCAAGCACGGCGCCCAAGTCGCCGATATCGGTGGCTGGGCTTGCGTCGAGGCGGCGGCGGTCGGCGTGCCGGAGCACGAGGTGGCTTTGCATGCGACCGGCGCCATGGTCCGCGAGATCGCCAAACGGTTTCCGCATTCGGAATTAATGGACACCTGGACCTGGTTCCAGTCCGGCATCAACACCGACGGCGCCCACAATCCGGTGACCAGCCGCCGCATCGAACGCGGCGATATTCTATCCTTGAACTGCTTTCCGATGATCGCCGGCTACTACACGGCACTGGAACGGACGCTGTTTGCCGAGGAGGTTTCCGACGCGCACCTGAAGCTCTGGGAAGTCAACGTCAAGGTGCACCGGCGCGGCCTCGAATTGATCCGCCCCGGCGCCCGCTGCTGCGACATCGCCAGGGAACTCAACGAAATCTACCACGAGCACGATCTATTGCGGTACCGGACCTTCGGCTATGGACATTCGTTCGGCGTGCTTTGCCACTATTACGGCCGGGAAGCCGGCTTGGAGCTCCGCGAAGACATCGAAACCGTGCTGGAGCTGAACATGGTGGTCTCGATGGAGCCGATGATCATGCTGCCCAATGGCCTGCCCGGCGCCGGCGGCTACCGCGAACACGACATCTTGGTGCTCGGAAAGTCAGGCACCGAGAACATCACCAAGTTTCCGTTCGGGCCCGAGCACAACGTCATTCGTAAATAACCCCCTCGCCTAGCCTCTCCCCCGGGCCGGGGGAGAGGGATGTTCATTTCCTCTCCCTCACTTGTGGGGGAGAGATTTGGCGCGGGGCGTCATGCCGGCCTTCTCGCGATCATGTCGATCTCGACCAGCGCCTGCCTGGCCAGGCCGGTAACCCCAACGCAGGTCCGGGCCGGCAGCCGACCGGCCGGGAAGTAGGACTTATAGACGCCGTTCATCGCCGCATAGTCGCGCTCGAATTCGGTCAGAAACACCCGGGCCGACAGTACGTGCTCGATGCCGAGACCGAGTTCCTTGAGAACGATCAAAAGGTTGTCCATGACGCGACGGGTCTGCGCCTCGACGCCGGCTGGCAGCGGCTTCGCGTCGTCGTCGGGATCGGTCGGCATCTGCCCCGTCAACTGGACCCAGCCGTCGCATTCGACGGCATGGCTGAACGGCGCCACATGCGTCGGCGCGGCGGCAAAATTGTGAAAGATCGGACCGGACATCGATGGCTCCTTGTTGCAGGGTCTCGGCAATTGAAGCCCATGCAGCGTCGAGCGTCCATAGCGGTGATGGGCTTGTCGGTCGGCCGCCTTGTGGCTACCAATGACGCCGGCACGCCGTTCCTTGGTTTGCCAGGGGAGGCCTGGATAAGCATGGGGGCAGCGAATAGCCGAGGCATCGCCATCACGGCACTGGCTGCCGTGTCGTTGGCGGCGATCACGACACTGGCCCGGCTCAGTTATGACGCCGGCTCG
This sequence comes from Pseudomonadota bacterium, assembly GCA_027620395.1. Lineage (GTDB taxonomy): Bacteria > Pseudomonadota > Alphaproteobacteria > Rhodospirillales > Casp-alpha2 > JAQBZY01. The sequence continues at coordinate 204 of JAQBZY010000275.1, read as the reverse complement.
AATCCGGTGACCCTGGTCGCGTTCCGCGCGCTCCTAGGCGTCTTCGTGCTTCCGGGTATCATTCTGCTTCGCGGTCACTCTTTGCTGGTGCCCTCGGCAGCGCGCCCGGCAGTGCTTGGCTGCGCCGCCGGTCTGGCCATTATCGGATACGGCTACATGGGCAGCGTCGCCTACATTCCGATCGGCTTGGCGGCTCTGATCATG
>JAQBZY010000274.1 GCA_027620395.1 Pseudomonadota bacterium | reverse complement strand
AGTCGCCGGGCGGCGGGCCGCCGGCATTGTTGACCAGGATATCCGGCGCCGGACAGGCCTTGAGAACCAAGTCGCGGCCGGCGTCGGTGGTGATGTCGCAGGCAATCGCGGTCACTTTACCGCCGCCGATGGCGCGGAGTTCCTTGGCCGTGTCTTCGAGGGTCTGCTCGGTGCGGGCGCATATCGTCACGTCGACGCCTTCGCGGACCAATGATGTCGCGCACGCCTTACCCAAACCTTTGCTGGCGGCGCAGACGATGGCTTTCTTGCCGGCAATTCCCAAATCCATTGAATTTTCCCCTCGGGTGCGAAGTCCTGGATCGACTTTAAGGGGATGCGAAGTCCGGTCAAGCTGGCGTTTTCGGCTGTCACAATGGTATCTCTTGCGAAAAATATCGACCGTCGGCATTCGGGTCGTCGATCAGTTCCTCGACTATCTGTGTCCCATCGGTGGTGCTGCGACGGCGATCAGCGGTCGAGCAGCCGCCGCAGCAGCGCTACCGTGATCGGTTGCTTCAGGGCCAGCGCCAATTCATCCGCCGCGGCAACCAGGTGACTAGCGGCGGCGAATGACCGCTCCATCCGGTTGACCGCATACGCGATCACCTCGGTGTCGATACGAATCTGCCGATCAGAGAACAACTTGACCAGCACCGCACCCAGGAGCGCGTCATCCGGCCTGCCGATTTCAACGCATGGCGCCGCCAGCAGCCTCGATGTTAGATCGGCGAGCGTCACCGGCCACTGTTTGGGCGGCACCTCGGCCGTCAGCAGCATCGAGCCGCCGATATTCTTGAGGTCGTTGTAAAAATGAAAAAGCTGTTCCTGGGCGGCGGCGCCGGTAAGGCGTTCGGCGACGGACTCGATCACGTAGGCAACACCGGCGGCCGGTTGCGCCGGCAACGCGCCGGTGATCTCGGTGGCGCCAGTCGCGGCCATGAAGACCCTGGTCAGATGCGTTTTCCCGGAACCCGGCGGGCCATGCAGAATCAGTACTGGCGCCGGCCAGTCCGGCCAGGCATCGATCCACTTGACTGCCGCCACGTTCGGTGGCGCGATCAGGAAATCGTCGCGGCCGAGGGATGGCCTGGCGTCGAGGTCAAACGCGAGCTGCCGAGGCGTCAATTGCTGCTTCCGCCGTCCGATCCGTTGCCGGCGGAGTCCTTGGTCAGTCCGCCGTGATAGAGATCGCTGGCGAGATAGCTCTCCAATCCGAATCGCACCAGAACGCCGGTGACGGCGGCCACCGGCAAGGCGATCAGGACGCCGGTGAATCCGAAGATCGTCCCAAAGGCGAGCATCGCGAAGATGATCCAGATCGGCGATAGACCGACCCGGCCGCCGACCAGTTTCGGGGTCAGAAAATAACTCTCGGCGGTTTGGCCGACGATGAAGATGGCGGCAACCGCGATGACCGGTCCCGGCGAGCCGAACTGCGCCAGAGCCATGCCAACGCCGATCATGAAACTGACGGCGGCGCCGATATACGGGATGAACGCCAGAATTCCGGCGCCGATACCGATCAGCAGTCCGGCCTTTAGACCTATCATGGAAAGTCCGATCGCATAGAAAATCGCCAACACCAAGCAAACGCTGGCCTGGCCTCGGACGAACCCGGCCATGGTGTCGTCGATTTTCTTGGCTTGGACGCGGATCGTCGGCGCCATGTCGCGCGGCAGCCAGCCGTTGATCTTCGCCACTAGATGATCCCAATCCCTGAGCATGTAGAAGGCGACAAGCGGCGTGATCAGCAGCAACGATAGCAGGTTGAGTATCGCGATGCCGCCGCTCCAAATGCCGGCGATGACCTGGCTCAGCCATTTCAGGAGCGTCCCCGCGTACTTGCCGGCGGCGTCCTTGAGTTCAACCATGGCGCCTTGATTCAGATCGGCGGGCAATTGTGCCAGCAACGGCTCCGCCAGATGCCGGAGCTTCTCGATCAAATTCGGAATCAAATGCACCAGGGCCGCAATCTGGCGCTGCAAGGCCGGAAAGATCACCAGCGCGGCACCGGCCATGACGATGAAAAATCCAAGCAGAATGGCGCCGGCCGCTAGTGGCCTGGATAGGCCGATCCGCTCCAGCCGGCCGGCGAGGGGATCGAAAAAGTAGGCAATGGCGACGCCGACCACGAACGGCATCAACACCGCGCTCAGCAGATGTAGCAGAAATCCGGCGCCGGCCAGGACCGCGGCCCAGGCCAAGAAACGTTGTTCCCTAGTCATGAGTAGCGTCCTTTTGGGCTTGTCGAGAGCTTGGAAATGATCATGTCCGTGGCGGTTTGACGACACCGATCGGCATCACCAGCCACTCGCCCCCTTCCTGGTTCAACGACAGATCAACTTGCTCGAGCGCTGTGCCTAGCTGGTCCGGATGTCCGACGTAGTGCAAGTTCACCCGCACCTCCTGACGCGACATCAGGACGATTTCGGTCCGCTTGATGACCCCGATTTGCGCCAACTGCCGCTGCACGGCCAACCAATCGGCAAGCCCCCCGATCGGCACCGTGACGGCCAGCACGCCGGCCGAGGACCGCTCGATCAGGTTGGCCCGCTTCCACAAGTCCTCGATCCGTCTCGCCGTCGCGTTGGCGGCCCGGGCATAAAGATCGCCCAGGCTTTCTTCGGGCCGTTGCGGGAATTGCTGCGCCGCCAGCGCCGATGGGATCGGTGCCGCCGGCCGAATCAAGATCACGGTCAGGATTTGACCGCTGGTCTGCTGATCGAGACCGAGGCGGGCATAGACGGTCATCGCGTCTCCGGCCAGATAGCGATTAGCGATGGCGGCCAGGGCTTGGGCATCGCCGAAGGTGGCCTGATCGGCGCCGATGGTGGTGACGTCGGTCAGATCGCCAAGCGGCAGCAGCAGCGGCACCAGTCCGGCCGGCGCCGATCGGCGTTCCCAGGCGTCGCGCCAGCCATTCGGCGTATCCCACAGCACGCGGGTGGCGCCAAACTCCAAAACCGGCAGGATGGCGACCGGCTTGCTTGGCGTTTCGGCGAACGGCACCTCATAGGCGCGGAGCAGGCGTCGAAATTCCTCGTCCTTGAAGGTATAGTTCAATTTGGCGATGTAGCGGACCGACGACGCTTTTTCCGACGCGACCGAGAAATCTCGGACATAGGCGGATATTTCGTCCCCGGAAATTTCCGGAATCCGTTCCTGGTCCTCGGCCAGGGTCAGGCGAGCGACCATGCCGTAGAAAGCCCGCCGTTCGGCTTCAGCCAGCGCCAATTGCCGGGCCTGGGCAGCGGTCTTGGCAGTCACATCGACGGCGATGTTCTTGACTTCGAAGACATTGTCGGCGGCCATGGCGGGCTTGCCGAGGGCGAGCAAGCCGGCTACCAAGAGCGCCTTGGCCAGCAAGCCGAATATCGGCGCCCGCCCGCCCGCGGGCGGCACGGAATTAGGCCGGAAAAGCGATTGTCGTTGGTGCATGCGGGGCCTAACTTACCACACCGGTCCCGGGGAGAAAGATCATTAGCAACAAGGCCCAGGAACCGTCCCAAGTTTCGACCAAGGGCGGACTCAACTATCGAGACGCCGGCGTCGATATCGATGCCGGCAACGAATTGGTACGCCGGATCGGGCCGCACGCCAAGTCGACGGCAAGAGGCGGTGTTGTCGACGATTTGGGCGGGTTTGGGGCGCTGTTCGACCTCGCCAAGGCCGGCTACAAGGATCCGATCCTGGTTTCCGGCACCGACGGCGTCGGCACCAAGCTATTGCTGGCCATCGAGACCGGTCTCCATGAC
>JAQBZY010000273.1 GCA_027620395.1 Pseudomonadota bacterium | reverse complement strand
CGAACTTCCAGCCCTATCTCGGTGATTTCGACGAGCCGGCCACGGATGCCGGCCTCGACCGGCCGCAACTATTCGAGGTCATGCGGCGTTATTTCGATGTCCGCGGCATCGAGGCTGACGAACAAGCAATGACCGAGGCCGGTGACGCGGCGCTGGTCACCGCGCTCGCCATGTCGTGCCCATTCGACGCGCCGGAAAAGCAGGCGCTTTTGGAATGTGCCGATGATCGGGCCCGGAGCGCGCTGTTGACCGAAATCATGCGGATGGCGGCGGCAACGTCTGCACCGGCGCCATCGTCGAGACAATAGACAAAGGATATATCATCATGCCCGGCGCCGACGTCGATCCGAAGCTTCTCGAAATCCTGGTCTGCCCGCTGACCAAGGCGCCGCTCCGCTATGACCAGGCGGCGCAGGAATTGATCAGCGACAAGGCGGGTCTAGCCTATCCGATCCGCGACGGCATTCCGATAATGCTGGCCGACGCGGCCCGACGCCTTGACGACAATGAACTCCGCAAATGAGCGACAATTTCAGCCAACGTCATCGGCCGTCGGAGATCCGCTTGAAGCGGGCCGAGAAAATCGTTGAACTCGATTTCGAGGACGGCAACACGTTCCAATTGCCGGCCGAACTGCTCCGCGTCGAAAGCCCTTCTGCGGAAGTGCAAGGGCACGGCCCCGGTCAGAAGAAGACCGTCGCCGGGCGCCGCCACGTCGGCATCATGGACCTGGAACCGGTCGGCAATTACGCCGTCCGGATCAAGTTCGACGACCTGCACGATACTGGTATTTTTTCCTGGGACTATTTGTATACGCTTGGCGAGGGCAAGGACGAAATCTGGAACGAATATCTCGAAGAGTTGGCCGAAAAGGGTCTCAGCCGCGATCCTTGAGGAACTTTCAGCGCCGCATCAGGCTCGGCAGTTCGCCGGCCAATCCCATCGCCGAGCGCATCAAGTATTTCTTCAACGGCGGCAGCCGGTCGACGGCGGCCAAGCCCAGATCGCGGACGAACCGGAGCGGCGCCAGATCGTTCGAGAATAATCGGTTAAGGCCATCGGTCGCCGCCAGCATCAAGGTGTTATCGAAGCCGCGCCAGCGTCGGTAGCGGTCCAGCACCGAAGCCTGACCGATATCGAGGCCGAGCCGGCGGGCGTCGGTGAGCACGTCGACCAGCGCCGCGACATCGCGGAGCCCCATGTTCAAGCCTTGTCCGGCCAAGGGATGCATGCCGTGATCGGCGTCGCCGATCAGCACCAGCCGTTCGGCGACGGCGGTTTCGGAAAACTGCAATCCGAGCGGATGGCAGAAACGCGGCCCGATGACCGTGAGATCGCCCAAAAAATCACCAAATCTTTTAGCCAGCTCGATCAGGAACGTCTCGTCGTCCAAGCCGACCATGGCCGGCGCGTGCTCGGCCCGCTCGGCCCAGACGATCGACGACCGGCAGGCAGGCCGTTCCGGCGTGCCGATCAACGGCAGAATGGCGAACGGGCCGGCCGGCAAAAAATGCTCATGCGCGACGAAATCGTGCGGCCACTGGTGCTCGACGGTGCAGACGATGCCCATCTGCCGGTAGCGCCAGCCGCTGGTTCTGAGTTTCGCGTCTTGGCGAGTCTGAGACATCCGGCCATCGGCGGCGATGGCGAGGCGGGCCCGGATGCGCCGCCCATCGGCCAGGGTCGCGTCGGCGCCGGCGCCGTCTCGCCGCAGCGTGTCGAGCCGCATCGGCGCGATCAATTGCAACCGGCCTTGGCCCTGGATGGCGGCGTGAATGCCCTGATGAATGTGCCGGTTCTCGAGCATGAAGCCGAGCGGGCCCTGGCCTAAATCCATGTGGTCGTAATGCAGATAGAGCGGCGACCGGCCATCGGCGACCCGAATATCCTTGATCGGCGCCGCCAGGGGTTCCAGGTGCGGCCAAATGCCGACGGCACCGAGAAGCCGCCGTGATGCCTGCGCGATGGCCGAGGCCCGGCCGTCGAACCCGGCCGCCATCACGGTTGCCGGCGCCTGACCATCAATGGCGGCGACGCTGAAACCGCTCGCCGCCAGTGCCGTCGCGGCGACGCCGCCGACCAGCCCGGCGCCGACGATCAGGATGTCGACGTCTGCGAATGCGCTATTTGGAATTTTCACGTCGGCCATGGGATTATTAATGGCTCCGTCGATCAATGAACAAGCAGTGTTTGAATACCTAGCAGCATGCAGCCCATAAGCAATTGGCGAAAATCATTTCAAAATTGACTAAATAATATGCAATGTATATAAATGATGAAATTATAATCATAAATCGGCGCTTCCGGCCTCATTCGTAATCTGAATAAATTCCTCTATCCATAAGATATTTAACACGGAACACTGCCATGACGCTTCTGGCACGGGGATTGAAGTCACATAACCGGGTCAGTTTGGCCTGCGTATGCGATCCGTGGGTTTGCGCCTGCCGCGCCGGCAACAAATCCACATTGGACATTGGCCCCAATGGGCCCAACGTAAGGAGCGATCAATGAAGCTTATCATGGCTGTCATCAAGCCCTTCAAGCTCGAGGAAGTGCGTGAAGCTCTCACGCCGCTCGGCATTGAAGGGATGACCGTATCCGAGGTTAAGGGGTTCGGCCGCCAAAAGGGGCAGGCTGAAATCTACCGCGGAGCGGAATACCAAGTGAACTTCCTGCCCAAGGTCAAAATCGAGATCGCCTGCGACGACGGCGTCGTCGATCAGATCGTCGAGGCAATTCAGAAATCTGCCGCCACCGGCAAGATCGGCGACGGCAAGATCTTCGTCTTCCCGCTGGAAAAGGCCGTCCGCATCCGCACCGGCGAAACCAACTCGGCGGCACTTTAGGGGAATGTGATGCAGACGAACCATTTTTTCGACCGCGCCCAATGCGGCGCCGCCCATCAGCCTGATGCAGGAGAATTTAAGATGCTCAATCGAATATATTCGGGTGCCGGACGTGCCTTCTGCTGCCTCGCCGCGGGCGCTTTCGTAGCCATTGCAACCGCGCCGGCGTTCGCCGCCGATCCACCGAAGCTCGATACCGGCGACACCGCCTGGATGCTGACGTCGACGGCTTTGGTGTTATTGATGACGATTCCCGGTCTGGCGCTTTTTTACGGCGGCATGGTGCGAAAGAAAAATGTTCTCGCCACCGTCATGCAGAGTTTCACCATCACCTGCTTGGTGACGGTGCTGTGGATGATCGCCGGCTATTCCATCGCCTTCGCCGATGGCGGCGGCATGAACGCATTCATGGGCGGCTTTTCGAAAGCGTTTCTGGCCGGCATGAGCAAGGACACCTTGCAAGGCACGATCCCGGAATCGGTCTTCATGACCTTCCAGATGACCTTCGCCATCATCACCCCGGCGCTGATCACCGGCGCTTTCGCCGACCGCATGAAATTCTCGTCGATGTTGGTGTTCATGGGGGCGTGGGTGCTGATTATCTATTCGCCAATCTGCCATTGGGTGTGGGGCGGCGGGTTCCTCGGCAAGGCCGGCGTCCTTGATTTCGCGGGCGGCACCGTTGTTCATATCAATGCCGGCGTCGCCGGTCTGGTGACGGCAATCGTGCTTGGCAAGCGTTCGGGCTATGGCACCGAAAACATGGCGCCGCATAATCTGGTGCTCAGCGTCATCGGCGCGTCGTTGCTGTGGGTCGGCTGGTTCGGCTTCAACGCTGGCTCGGCGGTCGCCGCCAACGGCGCTGCCGGCATGGCGATGGCGGTGACACAGATTGCCGCCGCCACGGCGGCGCTGTCGTGGGTCGCCGCC
>JAQBZY010000272.1 GCA_027620395.1 Pseudomonadota bacterium | reverse complement strand
AGCCTCGCCAAGCCCGATAATCGTCAATGATTTCAATCAATTTCATGAGAATTCAAGGAATTCGGCAGGGGCGATGGAACCTAGCCTTTCCGAACCCGGCCAATCCCGGCAATATCGTCGAATGAATGAACCGCCCGCCCCCGACCGCAATTTATCCCTGGAAATGGTCCGGGTGACCGAGGCTGCCGCTTTGGCCGCCGCCCGGCACATGGGCAGCGGGGATCCGAAAATCGCCGACCGCGCCGCCATCGAAGCGGCGCACCGGGTGCTCGAATCGAACGCCATCGACGGTACCATCAAGATCGGCGAGAGCGGCGACGGCGAAGCCAAGCATCTTTGCGTCGGTGACCGCATCGGCAGAAGGGTCGGACCCGAAGTCGACGTTGCCGTGGTGGCTTTGGAGGGCGCCAGCATCGTTGCCCGGGGCGGGCCGAACGCGCTCTCCGTCGTGGCCATGGCCGAAAGCGGTTCATTCCTCAAAGTTCCAGAAATCTACATGGATAAGATCGCCGTCGGGCCGGGGCTGCCAGCTGGGGTGATCGACATCAGCAAGGATCCGCTCGATAACCTGAAGGCTGTCGCCGAAGCCAAGCGGATGCCCATCTCGGATATGGTGATCTGTGTCCTGGACCGACCGCGCCACAATGCGCTCCTGGATCAAATCAGGGCTGCCGGTGCCAGAGTACGTTTGATATTGGGTGGCGATGTCTCGGCGGTGGTGGCGACGGCGCTGCCGGAAGCGGGCGTCGATATGTATCTCGGCATCGGCGGCGCGCCCGAGGGGGTAATCGCGGCTGCCGCCTTGCGTGGTGTCGGCGGCCAGATGCAGGGTCGTCTCGTCTATCGCCGGGACGAAGACCGGACCGCGGCTGCCGCCGCCGGCATCAAGGATTTTGAGCGGGTCTACGGCACCGAAGACATGGCTGGCGGCAACGTCACCTTCGCCGCTACTGGCGTCACCTACGGCGCGCTGCTGCGGGGCGTCAGGACCATTCCCGGCGGCGCCGTCAGCCATTCCCTGGTGATCCGGTCGATGACTGGCACCTTCCGTTACATCGAGGCACATCATGACTTCGTCCGCCGGCCTCCGGCCGGCTGACCCGTCCGGCACCACGGCATTGGCGTCGTTCGCCGGCGTCGAACGCTCGGCAACCGGGCGGCGCTGGGTGATGGCCGAGCCGGACCAGCGCATGACCATGGCGTTGGCGCAATCGTTGGGTGTTTCCGAAATCGTTGCCCGGGTGCTGGCCGAACGTGGCATCAGCCTCGACGACGCCGGTCGATTTCTCAATCCGACGCTGCGCGATCTGTTGCCCGATCCAAGCCGCTTCAAGGACTTGGACAAGGCGGTCGGCCGCATTGCCGACGCCATCAAGAACGGCGAGCGGATTGCGTTGTTCGGCGATTACGACGTCGACGGCGCCACGTCATCGGCGATTTTGTCGCGGTTCCTATGTCATGCCGGGGCGCCGCCGTTGATTCACATCCCGGACCGCATAAAGGAAGGCTACGGCCCCAATGCACCGGCCATGCGGGCCTTGGCCGGCAAGGGCGCGAAGCTGGTTCTGACGCTCGATTGCGGCACCACTTCGTTTGAGCCTTTGGCCGAGGCGCGAGATGCCGGACTCGATGTCATCATCGTCGATCATCACGAGCCGGAACCGGCGTTGCCGCCGGTCTTCGCGGTGGTCAACCCCAACCGCTTGGACGAGGACGGCGCCTACGGACAACTGTGCACGGCTGGGCTGGCGTTCGTGCTGGCGGTCGGCCTCAACCGGGAGCTTAGGGCGCGGGGTCATTGGACCACCGAGCGGCCGGAGCCTGACTTGACGCAATGGCTCGACATGGCGGCGCTCGGCACCGTCTGCGATGTGGTGCCGCTGACCGGGCTGAACCGCGCCATCGTCACCCAAGGTCTCAAGGTGATGGCCCGGCGCGACAATATCGGGCTGACGGCGCTGGCCGACGTGGCGTCGATGCGTGAGCAACCGGCGGCCTATCATTTGGGGTTCATTCTGGGGCCCAGGATCAACGCCGGCGGCCGCATCGGGCAATCCGATTTGGGTGTTCGGCTGCTGACCACCGAAGATGCCGGCGAGGCGGCGGCGCTGGCGACGCGGTTGGATATTCTCAACGCCGAGCGCCAGGAAATCGAGCGCGCGGTGCTCGATGACGCGCTCAACAGGATTGCAAGCCGAGGCGAGCCCGGCGCCGTCGTCGTTACCGCCGGTGACGGATGGCATCCGGGTGTGGTCGGCATCGTCGCCAGCCGCCTGGTCGAAAAATTCGGCCGCCCGGCCTGCGTTGTTGCCGTCGATGGTGGCCGCGGCACCGGCTCTGGGCGCTCCGTCGCCGGCGTCGATTTGGGTGCCTGTATCATCGCCGCCCGGCAAAAGGGGCTTTTGCTCAAGGGTGGCGGTCATTCAATGGCCGCCGGCTTCACCGTGAAACGCGAAGCGATCGAGGATTTTGCTGAATTTCTGAATCAACGGATCGCCGCCAAGACCGGCGGTGGGCGGGTCGTCACCGATCTTAAACTGTCGGCCGAGCTTGCCGTCCGCGGCGCCAATATCGAGTTGGCGTCGGAAATCACCCAATTGGCACCCTTCGGGCCGGGCAATCCGGAACCTCGGGTCGCCATCAAGGATGTCCGCGTCGCCTATGCCAGCGTCGTCGGCGCCGATCACATCAAATGCACGCTCTCGGGAAGCGGCGGCGGCAACATCGACGGCATCGCCTACCGCGCCGTCGACACCGAGCTCGGACGCCTGCTACTGTCCAAGGGCGGCGCCCCGATCCATGTCGCCGGCCGGCTCAAGCTCAACACCTGGCAGGGCCGGAGCAAGGCGGAATTGCAGATCGAGGACGCGGCGGCGGTCTGGGGCGAATAGCCCGGCCGGTATCAAGGTGGGGGAGAATCTATGACGGCGTCGAGCGACAGCAAATGGGACCGCCGGTTCATGGAACTGGCGACGTTCATCGCCGGGTGGTCGAAGGATCCCTCGACCAAGGTTGGCGCCGTCGTCGTGCAGCCCCGTAACCGCCGGATCGTCGCTACCGGCTACAACGGATTTCCGGCCGGGGTCGAGGATTCCGAGGACCGCTTGGGCGACCGCTCGATCAAATACGAGATGGTGGTGCATGCCGAACAAAACGCCTTGATGTTCGCCGGCAACCAGGCCGAAGGCTGCACGCTTTATGTGACGCCGCTGCCGCCGTGCGCGCGCTGCGCGGTGCTGATCATCCAGTCCGGTGTCCGCCGGGTGGTGTCGCCGACGCCGGACAAATCCAAGGAACCGTGGGCGACGCAATCCAAAATCGCCGAGCAGATGTTCAAGGAATCAAAGGTCGAGTTTCTGTACCTCGATTTGTGACCGGTAGGGCGTGCTCAACCGTCATCCCCGCGCCGGTGGAACCCCAATCAACAAGCTAAAGACCTCGGTTCCCGCTTACGCGGCAATGACGATTTAAGGCGCCGACATGCCTACGAAAAATTCCGGGGACTTTGCCGCCAACGGGAGGGCGTCGAGTTCATTGCGGAGAATGGCGGCGGGGCTGGCGTGCGGTTGAAGAAACCCCGGAAGGGGAAGAAATGAGGCACGCCTCGCCGTCACGATCATGAATAGAACGAACATGCACCGATTGTGGGGAAACTCCAATTAGGGCATGTTGCTCCCTTGATTTGCCGGATAGCCTTTAGTGCTGAAATATAGTCGGCGTCATTAACTGATACCAATCTGCATAAAGAATGACTTATTGTTTCATCCTTCGAGACGCGGCTA
>JAQBZY010000271.1 GCA_027620395.1 Pseudomonadota bacterium | reverse complement strand
ACTCAGGCGCGGCATCGGCACCTGACTTCGGTATCTGCTGCTTCGCCCGCTCGATGGTCGAGAACAACCGCTCGAAGAACCGGCGACTGTCCTTCGGCTGCGCCAACGGCCGCGCAGGCAACCCCTTGTGCGCCGCCAGCATCACCTCTTTCCAAACCCGCGTCGGCATGCTGCCGCCGCTGACCGACTTCATCGGGCTGCCATCGTCATTTCCGAACCACACGCCACAAACGTAATCGGCGGTATAGCCGACGAACAGCGCGTCACGGAAATTCTGACTGGTGCCGGTCTTGCCGGCGGCGGCTCGGCCGATGTTGGCGCCACGCCCGGTGCCGGTCTCGATCACGCCTTGCAGCATGCGATTCATGGGCCCGATCCGGTCGGCATCGACGACACGTCCAAGCCCGGACCCCTGGCGGGCATAAAGCAGGTTGCCGGCCGGATCGCGGATTTCCTTGATGCCATGCGCAATGACACTGGTGCCTCCATTGGCGAGGACGGCATAGGCGGCGGTCAGATCGGCCAGCGTCGTCTCCTGGGTGCCGAGCGCGATCGAGGCGTCGGGCTTGGCGCCGGGATCGAGGCCAAGCCGCCGCGCCGTCTCGGCGACCCTGCCGATGCCGGCCTTGAGCGCGACGCGGACGGCGACGGTATTAATAGAGCGGGCCAACGCATCAGCGACGGTCACTGATCCGATATATTTGTTGTCGAAATTTTTCGGGCTCCAATCGCCGACCCGGACCGGCGCGTCTTCGAAAATGTCACTGGGCCGGATTCCGGCCTCGAGCCCGGCCAGATAAACAATCGGCTTGAACGCCGAGCCGGGCTGACGTTGCGCCAGGGTAACGCGGTTGTACTGGCTGTCGCCGTAATCGGCGCCGCCGACCATGGCCCGGACATCGCCCTCGGGCGTCATCACGATGACGGCGCCCTCGTCGACATCACGCTTGGCGCCGAAAGCGGCAAGGGCGGCGGCAAGACTGCGCTCGGCGGCGGATTGGAGGTTCGGATCGAGCGTGGTCTTGATGATCAAATCGGTGTCCCGGCCGCCGACATAGTCGCGGACCTGATCCAGTATCCAATCGACAAAATAAGGCGCCCGGCGGCCAGCCTTGGCGACGCGGCCACGCCCTTTCGGTGCCTCCGCCGCCTTGGCCTGATCGTCCGAGAGATATCCCGCCGCGACCATGTTGGCCAGAACCTGCCGGGTGCGGGTTTCGGCCCGGTTCTTGTTGGCATGTGGATTGTAACGGCTGGGCGCCTTCAAAAGCCCGGCCACCATCGCCGATTGCCAGACGGTGAGCGCGTTGGCCGATATTTCAAAATACTTCTGGGCCGCCGCATCGACACCGTAGGTGCCGGCGCCAAGATATACCCGGTTGAGATAGAGCTCGAGGATCTGATCCTTGGAAAATCGGTTCTCGAGCCAAAGTGCGAGCATCACCTCTTGGATCTTGCGCTTGATGGTCCGCTCGGGGCTGAGAAACAGGTTCTTCGCCACCTGCTGGGTGATGGTCGAGCCGCCCTGAACAATCCGCCGGGCCCGAATGTTGGCCAGTATGGCCCGGGCTAGGCCAATCACGTCGATGCCGAAATGGTTGTAGAACCGCCGGTCCTCGGTCGCCATCACCGCGTTGGGCAGCGCCTTCGGCAGATCGGCGAGCTTGACCGGGATACCGTAAAGATCGCCGACGGCGGCAAGCTCCTTGCCGTTGGCGTCGAGGATCCAGATCGTCGGCCGGCGCGATGGCGCCAGGGAATTTTCGACATCGGGAAGACCGGAATAGAACCAGCCGGCGACGAACAGGCCAACGATCAGGCCCCAAACTAGCAGCGTGCCGAGCCACTTTCCAAGCATCGCCAGCCAACCGGGCTTGCCGGCGTCGTTCGATTTCCGTGCCGATTTTCGGGCCATCCGCGCTTATCCGCCAGGCGGGTTAGGAACGAGTTAACGGGACGGAGGCTGGGCGGTCTGGTCGAGAAATTTCTGCATGAACACCAGATCGAGCCAACGGCCAAATTTGGCGCCGACTTCCCGAAAATGCGCCGCCCGCTCGAATCCGAGCCGCTCGTGAAATCGGAGCGAGGCTTCGTTGGCGGCGTCGATGCCGCCGATCATGACGTGCATGTTCATGGCCTGGGCCTTGGGTATCAGCGCGTTCATCAAAGCCCAGCCAGTGCCTTTGCCGCGGCCTTCCTCGATGACGTGAACCGTATGCTCGACCGTGTGCCGGTAGCCCGGCCAGGCGCCCCGAAATTCGCCGAAACTGGCGAAACCCTGCACGGCGCCCGACTGTTCGGCGACTAGGACCGGAAAACCCTGGCGCTGCCTCGCGGCAAGCCAGAGGGCGCGGTCCTCGATCGATACCGGCTGGTCGTGATAGATCGCGGTCGACGTCAGGATCACCTGGTTGAAGATGTCGAGTATTTCCGGGAGATCGGCCTCGCCAGCATCGCGGATGTTCATGGCGGCGTTTTCTAGTTGTGCCAATTCAGAAAACCGCCAAATACCGGTTCCGTCAATTCCTGCCGAGCCGGCCCATGCCGGCAAGTGCCCCGCCGATACCGGCCAGACGCTGCATGTGCCAGGCCAGCACCTGATTGCTGGCCAGCACCGGCAGACCGAGGTCGCTCTCGGCCGCTTCCAGGACATCCACGGCGCGGAGATTGGTGCAGGACGCAAAGACGGCATCGGCGCCGGCGCCGGCGGCGGCGGCCTTGAGGCCGGCCTGGATCGAGGCGACGGCGATCCGGGCGACGGCGCTTTCGTTTTCTTCGTCGAATGAGATCAGCCGCACGATCTCGATGCCGGCGGCCTCAAGCGCGGCGATCAAGGCGTTCGAAACCTCGGCGACGTAGGGGCTGAGCAACGCCAGGCGCTTGATACCAAGCCCCGCCGCCGCCTTCAGGGCGCTCAGCGGATTGGTCACCTTCGCGCTCGGGTGCGCGGCTCGAATCATCGATGCGACCCGGTCCTCGCCCAAGACCGTTGCGCCCGAAGTGCAGGCGTAGCCGATGGCGGCGAAGTCGATGGCGGCTGGCAGCAGCGCCGCCGCGTCGGGCAACGTCTTAGCCATTTCCGAAAGCGTCGCCATGCCGACCGTCGGCGCCGAGGGTATCCGGCTGTGCAAAAGCCGGGCGGTGGCGTCCGGGATCAGGCGCCTTAAATCGCTTTCCACCGTCTCGTCGGAGGCCAGCACGATCAGGCCCACCGTCGGGCGCCGGTCGGAGCGAGCATCGAGGTTGTAATCAAGATGGGTTCCTTGCATCCCTTGCGTCCCTCACTCACCCTCAGCCGATTACCGGCATTGTCCGGGGCGCGCGGCGGGTCAGATAGCGCGCGCCGGCCTCGGTAATGACGATGTTTTCCTCGTGCACCATGACACGGCCGGGCCGGAAGGTCATGCCCGGTTCCAACGTCAACACCATGCCGGGCCGGAGCACCGTCATGTCGGTGGCCATGTTCGATGGCCACTCGGTCAATTGCATGCCGAGCCCATGCCCCAGCCGGCCGACATCGTTGCCGAGCGCGCCTGACTTGGCGAGAACGTGTTGCATGGCACTGAAGACATCGGCCGAGGTGTCGCCCGGCCGGGCCGCCTCGAAGCCTGCATCGGTGGCGTCAAATACGGCACCATGCGCGGCGGCCACATCGGCGGCGACGGATCCAAAAGCATAATTGCGGTCGAAATCGCAGAAATAGCCGTCGAAAATGGCGCCGGTATCCAAGATCAAGACATCGCCCGGTTCCGTCCGCCGGCCGCAAGGCGGCGAGATGATATCGCCGTAGCCGC
>JAQBZY010000270.1 GCA_027620395.1 Pseudomonadota bacterium | reverse complement strand
ATTGGCCATCACATGGTCATAGGGCACGGCCGGAGCCGGCAGCGCCAGAATGTCACCAACGTGAAACCGGACCCGGTCGGAGACGCCATTGAGCAAGGCCGAACGGTTGGCGAGTGCCACCAGATTGGGTTGTAAGTCCACACCGTCGATCAGGCGCGCTTTGGTGCGGGCAGCCAATGCCAAAGCGGCGGCGCCTGTGCCGGACCCAAGTTCGAGCACGCGCTCGCCAGCTTCGGCGGGAACGCTGGCCGCCAGCAGCACCGGATCGATCGCGGCGCGAAATCCTGACTTGGGTTGCAGGATGCTGACCCGTGCGCCCAGAATCTCGTCCTCGCTAATCAGACCCTCGGCATCCGCCAGCACGGCCCAGGCATTCCAATAGTCTTCGTCGGCAACCATGATCCGCTGTCCGGCGGTGACGTTCAACGGCTGCAACAGGCCGCTCGAAAAGCCATCCAGCGTGACGGCACTGATACCGGCCTCGCTCAGCGAGGCGCTTATCCACGATAAAAACACGGCATCGTTGCTGCGCGTCAATTCCCGCATCTCGGCTTCCGTCCTTGACCCATCCGCAGACCGCTTCCTATGCTCACCCCCAGGCGAACGGTGCGTCAAGCGTCAGCAGCCTAAATCTGGGGAGTATTGCGCGTGGGTGTCGTTGTCAGCATTGAGGAAGAGCGCGACAAACGTCCGTCGCTCGACGAATTGCAAAGACTGGTCGCCGACGATTTGAAAGCCGTCAATGACGTTATCGTCAGGCGGATGCACAGCCCCGTCGCCTTGATCCCGCAATTGGCGGCGCACATCATCGCCGCCGGCGGCAAGAGATTGCGGCCGATGCTGACCCTGGCGGCGGCGCAGATGTGCGGCTATCGGAGCGGCCAGCGACACGTGGCGCTGGCGGCCTGCGTCGAATTCATCCATACCGCGACACTGCTGCACGACGACGTCGTCGATGCCAGCGAACTTCGCCGTGGGCTTTCCTCGGCCAACGCCTTGTTCGGCAACAAGCCGAGCGTACTGGTTGGCGATTTCCTATTCAGCCGCTCCTTCGAGTTGATGGTTGAGGATGGGTCACTCGATGTGCTGCGAATTTTATCGCATGCTTCATCGGTCATCGCCGAGGGTGAGGTCTTGCAACTTCTGACGTCCAACGACACCGAGACCGGCGAAACCGCCTATCTTGAGGTCATCAAGGGCAAGACGGCGCAACTGTTCGCCGCTGCCTGCCGGGTCGGCGCCATCGTCGCCGAGCGCCCGAAAGTCGAGGAAGAAGCGCTCGAGACTTTCGGTATGAACTTAGGGATCGTATTTCAACTGATCGACGATGTTCTCGATTACTCCGCCGAACAGGGCAAACTCGGCAAATCCGTCGGCGATGACTTCCGCGAAGGCAAGATCACGCTGCCGGTGATCCTTGCGTTCCGGCGCGGCAGCGAGGAACAACGCAAATTCTGGCGTCGCACGCTGGAGGATCTGGAACAAACCGACGAAGATTTGCCACACGCCATTGCCTTGATGGTTGAACACAGCGCGCTCAACGACACCATCGAACGGGCCAGACACTATGGCGCCATGGCTAGGGACGCACTTGGAATATTCTCGGGCGGGCCGGAAAAACGCGCCCTGGTCGAACTGATCGATTTCTGCATCCGCCGCGCCTATTGAGGCGTCCAGGGCAGCGGGAGATTAAGGCGAAGATTTTCGGCGCTTGGTGTATTCGCCGTCGTAGTCGACGACGCCTTCGTCGAGCGCATAACAGGCGAGCCTGATCGATTTCGGAATCTTGACCTTCTTTCCTTCCCGCTCGCCACTCTCATAGTATTGAATCATCCTGGCTTTCAGGCCGAGAAGTTCGCCGGCCTTCTTCTGCGACAGGTTGCGGTATTTACGCCACTTCTTGAACTGTTTGCCGTTCATAACCGATCCCAATACTTCGGCGTCGCCATCACGGCCTTCCAGCTGGCCAACAATCGCCGGTCATGATCATGGACGCCCCGGGCATGCCAGCCGATGACCTGACCTGCACCGGCCGCGCGCCGGCGGCGTTCGTCGTCGCCAAGGCCATCGGCGTCGGTAAGTTGGCCTAGCAAAGTTTTGGCGACCGCAAGATCGTTCAAATGTCCGAACTGGTCCTGTAATTTCGATACCGCCTTGGCCAACGGCTGCACAGTCTTTTCGGGATATAACGAGTGCAAGGCGTCAGAAGTGTACCGGAATTTCTTGAGTTGGATTCTGACCTGGTGGCGGCTTTTCAGGTCCAATTCGGCAAGATTACGCCCACATTTCTTGAGCTTTTCAAAGGCTCGCTCGATGATGTCCGAAGCAATCTCGGCAATCGGCACATCACCCTTTGGCGCGGTGTCACCCGGCGCCCATCCCCGGGTTTCGATAAACAGGGCCAAGCCCAGTATCGCCTCGGTGAAATGTTGCGATTTAACGGCGTCCCAGGCTTGTCGATAGGCGATTTTTCTCGCCTCGGCCGTGGCCCCGGCCAAAGCGCTGATGGCCTCGGCATCGATACCTTGACTGCCGACTTGACCCAGAATGTCGCCGCTGAAAACATCCCAGTCTCGGGCCGGCCCCAGATTGTCCGCCAGCCATTTGAGATCGCCTTTCACCGCCGCCAGCCGGCCCTGGTCCAAGAACGGCTGGAAGACCGAAAGCGCGGTGCGCAGACGTCGGATCGAGACGCGCATCTGATGCACGCCTTCCGGATCGCGACCATCCAGGGCGGCGGCCTCGTTATCGAGAATGCCGGCCAGCGCGGCGGCGAAAATTTCGGCCATCGTCTCCGTCACCGAACGGTCCGGATCGAGCCGGAATTTCCGCGATTTGACCGGACGCGCGGCGGTGCCGCCATCGATCAGCGCATATCCCCGCGCCGCCTTGGTCAGACGCGAAATGCGAAGCCCGGAGCCGGCAAGAACGGCGGCCAGCTTGGCAACCGCCGCCGGTTCGCCGGCAACGAGTTCAAGCTCCATTTCCCTGAATTGCGACCGCTTGCGGCCGGCGGTGACGCGGCCCTCGTCGAGAGCAATCTCGATCTCGGCCTGGCCGACGCCGTCGCCACCGTCGAACACGATACCGGCCGAATTCCTGAGTGACGTCACAGTGAACAACCGGGTGAGTTCCTCGGACCGGATATGTCCGAGCCGGGCACGGGCGTCCGGCGGCAACGCCGTCGGATCTGGACGGTCGGCATTGACCGGCGTCTCCCATTCCGAGCGCGCGAATAAAGCCGGACGGGTTTCCAGTTCGGCCTTCAGGGTCTGGGTGAAATGTCCGTCACGAGCGCGAACCCGATAGGCCAAGCGGCGCCGGTTCAAGCGCATGTCGGAGGTATCGAAATAGCCGGTCTTGAGCTGATCGGCCCGCCACTTTTGGGCCCGCCCGGCCAAATCGCCGAGTAAGGCCTTGGCGGCTTGGAGCTGCCCGGCCGTCCCGACGAGCTTGATCTCGAATTCGATCGGCTGGCGCTGGTCGCCGTCGTCTTGCATGTCTGATGCGCCCTTTCCCGGGCCCGGCCGCCGCCATTTAGGGGCCGGCATCCGCTTGCGCTTAAGGATTGTGCTTATAGTGCTTGGAAATTCAAGGCCCAACCCACCGGTCATTCAGACCCGGCTGTCGCCGCCGACGGTCACCCAAGGTGCCCTTGCCCTGGCCGAACGGCAAGGTTATAAAGCGCGCCTGCCAGCGGACGGCGACCAGTTGCCCATTGGCTGGTCTAGGACGGAGTGTAGCTCAGCCTGGTAGAGCACTGCCTTCGGGAGGCAGGGGCCGGAGGTTCAAATCCTCTCAC
>JAQBZY010000269.1 GCA_027620395.1 Pseudomonadota bacterium | reverse complement strand
GTTTAGATACTCGGCTTATCGCACCTCATCCTAACAGGGCGGGTTTGGTAAGGCGCCCGTCAAGCAGGCTTGGCGGGGTCAATTAGCCTCCCGCGCCAGTTCCCGAAGCTTGAACTTCTGTATCTTGCCGGTCGATGTCTTCGGCAGTTCGCAGAACACTACATGGCGTGGGCACTTGAAGCTCGCCAAGTTGTCGCGGCAGAACTTGATGATGTCCTCGGCGGTGACGTTCGATCCGTCCTTAGCCTCGATGAAAGCGCACGGCGTCTCGCCCCATTTGTCGTCCGGCTTGGCGACGACGGCGGCGGCCATCACGGCCGGGTGCTTATAAAGCACGCTCTCGACCTCGATCGAGGAAATGTTCTCACCGCCGGAGATGATGATGTCTTTTGATCTGTCCTTGAGTTGAATGTAGCCGTCCGGCTGTAGGACGCCCAAATCGCCTGAATGGAACCAGCCGCCGGCCAGAGATTCCGTGGTCGTCTTGTTGTTTTTCAGATACCCCTTCATGACAATGTTGCCCTTGAACATCACCTCGCCCATGGTCTCGCCGTCGGCCGGCACCGGCATCATGGTCTCGGGGTCCATGATGCAGAGCCCCTCGAGCACGTGATAATTCACGCCTTGGCGGGCTTTCAGATACGCCTGCTTTTCGATCGGTTCCGAGTTCCATTCATCCTTCCAGGCGCACATCACGGCCGGGCCGTAGGTTTCGGTCAGGCCATAGACATGCGTCACGTTGAAGCCCTGCTGCTGCATCCGGGCCAACGTCGAGGCCGGCGGCGGCGCCGCCGCCGTCATCACGTTGACCTGATGGCTGAACGGGCGGCGCTCGGCGTCGGTCGCATTGATCACGAAATTCAAGACGATCGGCGCGCCGCAGAAATGCGATACCTTGTGACGGTCGATGGCATCGAAGACGTTGGCGGCGTTGACCCGCCTCAGGCAGACATTGGTGCCGGCCAGCGCCGCCACGGTCCACGGAAAACACCAGCCGTTGCAATGAAACATCGGCAGCGTCCAGAGATAGACCGGATGGTGCGTCATGTTCCAGCCGATGATATTCGAGATCGCATTCAGATAGGCGCCCCGGTGATGGTAGACGACGCCCTTCGGATCGCCGGTGGTACCGGAGGTGTAATTCAGGCTGATGGCGTCCCATTCATCGGTGGGTAATTCCCATTCCAGGGTCTCGTCGCCGGTTTCCAGGAATGCTTCGTAGGTCATCTTGCCGACGGTCTCGCCGGGCCCTGAATATTCCGGGTCGACGATGTCGATGACCAGGATGTCGCGGCCGATCTTGGTCAAGGCATCCTTGATGGTCGGCGAGAATTCGGTATCGGTGATCAGTACCCGGGCCTCGCCGTGATTGAGCGCGAAGGCGATGATGTCGGCGTCCAGGCGCACGTTCATGGTATTGACGACGGCGCCCAGCATGGCCGGGCCGAAGGCGCACTCGTACATTTCCGGCGTGTTCGAGGCCATGACGGCGACGGTGTCGCCCTTGCCGACCCCGACTTTCCTGAGTGCCTGAGCGAGCCGGAGGCAGCGGGCATAGGTTTCCCGCCAGGTGAACCGCCGCTGACCATGGATCACCGAGGTATGGCTCGGATAAACGGCCGCCGTCCGCCGGATGAACGATAGCGGCGACAACGGCGTGAAATTGGCCGGTGTTTGACCAAGATCAATGTCGTAGATGTTGACGCCGGTCATTATGTCCTCCCGAAGCCGCCGTCGCCCTTGCAACGGCCATCTTGCAACGCCCGTGCGGCAGCGGCTATTTTTCTGCATAATGCCCAAGGCCGAAAGGCCGATAAAGCCAATAAAGCCGAAAGGCCGATAAAGCCAATAAGACCGAAAGGCCGATAAAGCTTATAAAACCCGAACGGGTCCGGATAGGGAGGAAATCAATGGCTAACGCTTACGACGCCGCTTATCGGCGCTCCATGGACGATCCGTCCGGTTTCTGGGCCGACGCCGCCGCCGGCATTGACTGGACCCGGAAATGGGACAAGGTGTTGGACGACACCAATCCGCCGTTCTACCGCTGGTTCACGGGCGGCGAACTCAATACCTGCTTCAATTGCCTGGACCGGCACGTCGCGGCGGGGCGGGGCGCGCAGGCAGCGCTGATCTACCACAGTCCCGTCACCGGCGGCAGCAAGCGGACATACAGCTATAAAACGCTGTTGGATGAGGTTGCCAAGACGGCAGGCGCCCTCAAGGCGGAAGGCGTCCAGAAAGGTGACCGGGTCGTTATCTACATGCCGATGATTCCGGAAGCGGCCATCGCCATGCTCTCCTGCGCGCGCCTGGGCGCCATTCATTCGGTGGTCTTCGGCGGCTTCGCGTCGAACGAACTGGCGGTCCGGATCGACGACGCCAAGCCAAAAGTGATCATGTCGGCAACCTGCGGCATCGAGGTCAACCGGGTACTTCCTTACATTCCGTTGCTCGACGGCGCCATTAACATGGCTAAGCATAAACCGGATGCCTGCCTGATCTTCAAGCGGCCCGAGCTGGACGGTCAAGTAACGGCGACCAAGCATGTCGATTGGACGTCCGCCGTCGCCAAGGCTCAGCCTGCCGAATGCGTCGCAGTCAAGGCGACCGATCCGCTTTATATCCTCTATACGTCGGGCACCACCGGCGAGCCGAAGGGCGTGGTGCGGGACAATGGCGGCCACGCCGTGGCCCTCAAATGGTCGATGAAGAACATCTACGACATCGACCCCGGCGACGTGTTCTGGGCCGCGTCGGATGTCGGCTGGGTGGTCGGGCATTCCTATATCGTCTATGCGCCGTTGTTGCATGGTGCGACGACGGTGATGTTCGAGGGCAAGCCGGTCGGCACACCCGATCCCGGCGCTTTCTGGCGGGTGATATCCGAGCACGGCGTCAAGGCGCTGTTCACCGCGCCGACGGCTTTCCGGGCCATCAAGAAGGAAGACCCGAACGCGACGCAATTGAAGAAATACGATCTGAGCCGGTTCAAGATGCTGTTCCTGGCCGGCGAACGGACCGACCCCGATACCCTCGAATGGGCACAGAGTAATCTTGGGGTTCCGGTGGTTGACCACTGGTGGCAGACCGAAACCGGTTGGGCGATCGCGACCAACTGCATGGGGCTGCATCGGTTTCCGATCAAACCCGGTTCGCCGACCAAGCCGGCACCAGGCTGGAACGTGCAGGTTCTGGACGAGGAGACGCATCAGCCGGTCAAGGCCGGCACCATCGGCGCCATCTGCGTCAAGCTGCCGATGCCACCGTCGTCATTGCAGACGCTCTGGAATGCCGATCAGCGGTACCTCGACGCCTACATCAATCCGTTCCCGGGCTATTACAAGACCGCCGACGCCGGCATGTACGATGACGAAGGATACATCTACATCATGGCCCGCACCGACGACATCATCAACGTCGCCGGACATCGGCTCTCGACCGGCGGCATGGAGGAAGTGTTGGCGTCACATCCCGATGTCGCCGAGTGCGCCGTGATCGGCGTCGCCGATCTGATGAAGGGGCAATTGCCGTTTGGCTTTTTGGTTCTGAAGGACGGCGTCAAGAAGGAACCTGACGTCGTCGTCTCGGATGTCGTCAAACTGGTGCGCGAGCGGATCGGGCCGGTTGCCGCCTTCAAGCAAGCCGTGGTCGTCAAGCGTTTGCCGAAAACGCGGTCCGGCAAGATATTGCGCGGCACCATGCAGAAAATCGCCGACAACGAGGCCTGGAAAATGCCGGCCACTATCGACGATCCGGTGATCTTGGACGAAATCACCGTCGCCCTCGAAGGCGCCGGTTACGGCAAGTCGAGGCAGACCTGAGATG
>JAQBZY010000268.1 GCA_027620395.1 Pseudomonadota bacterium | reverse complement strand
GAGCCTATACAATGGCCGGCGCGCGAATGCGTGCTCATCGATGGTGATGACGCGGTACCCCGCGAAAACCTGATCGGCAATCGGCGCCCAACTGTCGCACCCGAGTACCGTAATTTCCGATGTCGCGACGGCGAAGGCATCGGCATAGCTATCGAGCGCGCGCCGGAACAGCACCATGTCGCCAATGCCATCCATCCTGACCACCAGCAGGCCGCGGCGGCGTTTGGTAATGGGAAAATGCCGGGCGATCAAATCGAGCGGCCGAAACAGCCACCATCGACGCCGCATGCCGGACGGCAGCATCCGCCAAAAAGCCGGCGCCTGAACGCTTTCCAGCCGGGTTTCCGTCGGCTCTTGATTGGACCCGGCGGGTGGCGGTTGCTCGGTCATGACGCCACGTTAATCGGCGGACGGCTTTGGCTCAACCGTCGGCGCGGCGGCGTTGCTCGCGCTTGCGCTCATGTGGATCGAGTTGGCGCTTTCTCAGGCGAATGCTTTTCGGCGTCACTTCGACCAGCTCGTTATCCTCGATGTAGGTAATCGCCTCTTCCAATGACATCCGTTTCGGTGGCGTCAATCGGATCGCGTCGTCCTTGAGAACGGTCCGGATGTTGGTCAACTGCTTTGATTTCAGTGGGTTGACCTCGAGGTCGTTGCCGCGGCTGTGCTCGCCGATCAGCATCCCGGCATAGACCTTCTCGCCGCCGCCGATGAACAACGCGCCGCGTTCCTCGAGGCTGGCCAAGGCGTAAGAGACACTTTGTCCGTCGGCGTTGGAAATCAGCACCCCGGCC
Organism: Pseudomonadota bacterium; assembly: GCA_027620395.1. GTDB lineage: Bacteria > Pseudomonadota > Alphaproteobacteria > Rhodospirillales > Casp-alpha2 > JAQBZY01. Next base: position 3,036 of record JAQBZY010000268.1, on the reverse strand, counting down.
CGCCGGCCGGCGATATGACCCTTGTAGTGACCGTAACCCTTGAAGATCCGGCTCATCACGCCGGTGCCCCGGGTCGTCGTCAAAAAGGTGCCGAGATAGCCGATCAGGCCGCGCGACGGAACGACGAACGCCAGTCTGATCTTGCCGCCACCGGACGGCTTCATTTCCAAGAGCTCGCCCTTCCGCATCGCCATCGCCTCGACGACAATGCCGGCGTAGGCTTCGTCGACATCGACCTGCACGTCCTCCATCGGCTCCAACATCTGGCCGCTGACCGGGTCGGCGCGGTTGAGCACGCGCGGCCGGCCGATGCAAAGCTCGAATCCTTCCCGCCGCATGGTCTCGATCAGCACGCCCAACTGCAGTTCGCCGCGGCCGGCGACTTCAAAGGTATCCTTGTCTTCGGTCTCGGTGACGCGGATGGCGACATTGCCTTCGGCCTCGGCGAACAGCCGGGCGCGGATTTCCCGTGACGTCACCTTCTTGCCTTCGCGGCCGGCGAGCGGCGAATCGTTGATGGTGATGTTCATGGCCAACGTCGGCGGATCGACTGGTATCGTCGGCAATGGTTCGGTCACTTCCGGCGCGGCCAGGGTATCGGCGACACCGACTTGCTGCAGCCCAGCGATGGCGACGATGTCACCGGCTTCGGCCATCTCGACCGGCACCCGCAGCAAGCCGCGGAAGGCGAGAATCTTGGAGATGCGTCCGCTTTCCAAAACTTCGCCGTCTCGGGTCATGGCGCGCACCGTCATGTTCGGCTTGGCGATGCCGGAAAATATCCGGCCGGTGACGATGCGACCGAGAAACGGGTCGGCTTCCTGGATGCTGACCAGCAGCCGGAACGGTCCGCTCGGATCGGCGGTCGGTGCCGGCACGTGCTGGTGCACGGTTTCGAAAAGCGCGGATAGATCGCTGCCTTGCTGGCCGAGTTCCCGGCTGGCCCAGCCGTTTCGGCCGGAGGCATAGAGAACCGGGAAGTCGAGCTGTTTTTCGTCGGCGCCGAGGGCATCGAAAAGATCGAATATTTCTTCGTGCACTTCCTCGGCCCGGGCATCCGAACGGTCGATCTTGTTAATGACGACGATCGGCCGCAGTCCCAACGCCAAGGCCTTCGCGGTCACGAATTTAGTTTGCGGCATCGGGCCCTCGGCGGCGTCGACGAGCAATACCACGCCGTCGACCATGCCGAGGATACGCTCGACCTCACCGCCGAAATCGGCGTGGCCGGGCGTGTCGACGATATTGATCCGCGTTCCTTTCCATTCGACCGAAGTGCATTTGGCAAGAATGGTGATGCCGCGCTCGCGCTCCAGGTCATTGCTATCCATGGCCCGCTCGTCGACGCGCTGATTGTTTCGGAACGTGCCGCTTTGGCGAAACATCGAATCGACCAATGTCGTCTTGCCGTGGTCGACGTGTGCGATGATCGCAATATTTCTGTAGTCCATCTTTTATTTGCCCGTCAGTGGGGGGTTATGGTCAAAGTGCGCCGGCCCGCGCGGCAATGTCCGTCGGTGGTCGGGCACCAATTCGTTCGATTACCGCGGCCGCGACGACGCCGCCCAGTTTGGCGCATTCATGGAGGGGCCGGTCCTTGGTATAGGCATGCAGAAAGCCGGCCGCGTAGCCGTCGCCGGCGCCGGTGGTGTCAACGACGCTGTCGACCGGGGTCGCATCGACGGCGAAAATTTCTCCGGGCGTCACCACCACCGAGCCTTTTTCGCTGCGGGTCAGCGCCGCGACGGCGACCCTTGGCTGGATCGCTGCCACCGCCCGGTCGAAATCATCGGTTTCATAAAGCGACAGAATTTCCGCCTCGTTGGTGAACAGAATATCGACGTGATTTTCGATGAAGTCCCGGAATCCGGCCCGGTGCCGGTCGACGCAGAAAGGGTCCGAAAGCGACAGTGAGATTTTGCGGCCCGCCAGGTGCGCCGCCTCGGCGGCGACATGGAAGGCTGCACGGGCGGCCGGCGGGTCCCAAAGATATCCCTCGAGATACGTCACCTGGGCGGCGGCGATAACCGAAAGATCGAGATCGTCCGGCGACAATTCGATGCAGGCGCCCAAGGCCGTTTGCATGGTGCGCTGGCCATCCGGCGTGATCAGCACCAAGCAGGTCGCGGTCGGCGCCCCTTGTGCCGCGGCCCGGGTATCGAAGGCGACGCCGACGGCGCGCAGATCATGCCCGAACACATCGCCAAGTTGGTCGTCCTTGACCTTGCCGATGAAGGCGGCGCGGCCGCCCAGCATGGCGATGCCGGCCAAGGTATTGGCGGCGGAACCGCCGGAGATTTCGACGGCGGCGCCGACTTTGTTGTAGAGCGCGCGCTGGTGTTCGGCGCTGACTAGGCTCATGGCACCCTTGACGGCGCCGACGGAGGTCAGAAACGCATCGTCGGTTTCGACCAGAATATCGACAATAGCGTTGCCGATCCCGAGTACGTCGATGGTGGTTTGAGGCATAATACCGGCTCCTGGAATCGGCGGGCGGAGTATATCCACCAATGCGCTGTCGGCAAGGGCCGCGAATTGAGCCGATGCTGAGATGTGATTCTGGATCAACTTAAAGCCATAAATATATGAAAAATCGCATTTTTGGCCATACCTTGTTGCCTAGAAGGCGAGATACCGCTTGACCGAGGATCACCGCAGGTCTTAAATGTGCCCGTTAACTATCAGATTAAAGTGATGATAAACAATATGTTAAAAGCTTTTTCTAAGGGCATAGATCAACTCAGCGACAAAAACACCCGCAAGTTCCTATGGTTGGCCGTGCTGGCCGCGATCGGCACCCTGATCGTGCTTTGGATCGCCCTCGGCGAAATCCTGACTCGGACCGCGATCACGGATATCAGTTGGCTGGAGGCGGCGATCGATATCTTGGGCGGAGCCACTGCCCTGGTCCTGACATGGTTCCTGTTTCCGGCAACGGTCAGTGCGGTGGTCGGGTTTTTTCTCGAAGACATCGCCGCCGCCGTCGAGGCGAAGCACTACCCGGCCCTGCCGGCGGCTGTGGGGCAGTCGTTGGCC
>JAQBZY010000267.1 GCA_027620395.1 Pseudomonadota bacterium | reverse complement strand
AACAGCCCGAGCCTGATCCACCGCTGCGCGCCCATCCCGATATGGCCAGCGACATCGACGACGACAAGCAGGGCCAAGGCCAGAAAATACAAGACATACGCATAGCGAAGCCAGATCCGGATATCGACCAGGGCGACGGCGATCATGACTATGCAACCAATGCCGTAGCGGATGATTTGCCGTTCCGACCAAGGTTGAAAACTTCCACCGGCGGCGGAATAAAGCATCACAAAGCCAACACAGGCGACGCAGCTTATCAGTACCACCATCAACCAATTGAGGCCGATCAGCTTCCGTCCGAGCGTAAGCTCGGGGCTGCTGAGGCTTCGCTGCATCATGTCCCCTGCCTCGCCGGTGGCGGATCAGCTGCCGGCAAAGCTGGATCGGCTTTTTCGCTGTTGGGCCGGCCAGCAGTTACCGCCGACGCCGACGCCAGGGCGTCCGAACCGGCCGAGTTTCGCCGATGCGCTTCGATCAAAATGTCCCTGGCGATCGGGGCCGCCGCCGTCGACCCACCGCCGCCATGTTCGACCACGACGGCGATGGCATAGCGTGGATTATCGACCGGTGCGTAGGCGACGAACAACGCATGATCCCGCTCCCGCCACGGCAGGTCCGAATTCTTGCGGACCCCTTGTTCGCGTTCCAATTTGCCGATCCGGCGAACCTGCACGGTTCCGGTTTTTCCCGCCATGTCGAAACCGGAAATGCCGGTTTGAGAGCGGCGCGCCGTGCCTGTCGGCTGGTTGACAACCCGGTCCATGCCGTTCCGTATCAAATCCATGTTAGCGGCAGCAAAATCCAATTTTTCCACCTCGACTGGCGCCACCGGCTGACCGGACAGCGCGCGGGTCAGGCGCGGTTTGATGGCACTGCCACTGGGATTGGCGATTCTGGCCGTCATCACGGCCAATTGCAGTGGCGTCGTCAGGACATACCCTTGGCCGATGCCGGTGATCAAGGTCTCGCCACCGTGCCATGGTTCATTGCGCGTCCGCTTCTTCCATTCCCGGGTCGGCATCAAGCCCGCCTGTTCACCCGGCAAGTCGATGCCCGACGCCACACCGATCCCGAATTTTTTCGCGGTGGCGGCAATCCGGTCAATTCCGGTCCGCTTCGCGACCTCGTAAAAATAAACGTCGCAGCTTTCCGTGATCGCCCGTTTGGCGTCAACGAAGCCATGCCCGTGCTTGCGCCAACAATGGAATTTCGCATCACCTAACTCGTACTCGCCGATACAAAGTATCTTGGTTTCTGGCGTGATGGTACTTCGCTCGAGCGCAGCCAACATCACCATCATCTTGAAGGTCGAGCCCGGCGAATAGAGGCCGGAAATCGATTTATTGATCAATGGCGTCCGTTCGTCGGATACCAGTTGCCGCCACTCGGCGGTGGTCAGGCCGCGGTTGAACGCATTGGCATCGTAACTCGGTGACGACACCATTGCCAAAACGTCGCCGTTACGGACATCCATCACGACCACCGATGCGCTGTCGTCACCTAGCCGCTTTGAAATGAATTCCTGCAAGCCGACATCCAGCGTCAGCATGACCTCGGCGCCGGGCGCCCCCTCGCGCCGACTGAGTTCGCGGATCATCCGTCCGAAGGCATTGACCTCAACCTCGGAGCTGCCGCCGGTGCCGCGTAGCGCCAAGTCGTGCACCCGCTCGACGCCGGCCTTGCCGATCCGAAATCCAGGCAGTTTCAGCAGCGGATCCTCGTCTTGGTCCGTCTCGCTGACGGCGGCGACGTAACCAAGCACATGCGCGGCATGGGTGCCGAACGGATAGGTGCGGCTGCGTCCGACGTCGATCATCAATCCCGGCAGATCGGGGGTGTTGATTTCGATCCTGGCGACTTCCGACCAACTCAGGTTTTCCTTGATCGTCACTGGCACGAAGGCGCGGTTGCGACGGACCTCGCGGATGACCCGGCGCCGGTCGCTGTCGGATAACGTCACGATGCGGGTCAACAGGCCAAGAACATCACCGATATCCCTGCCCTTGACGTCTTCCGGCACCAATTGCACCCGATAGTTCTGCTGATTTTCGGCGACCGGCACCCCGAACCGGTCGACGATGCGGCCACGCGGCGGCGCCAACTGCCGCAGGTTAATGCGGTTTTCATCGGCCAACGTCGCATAGCGGTCGGACTCGACGACCTGCAGATAGTACATTCGGCCGACCAAGGCCGACATCAGCAGCGCCTGGCCGCCGGCCAGAAATGCCGCCCGGCGCGAAAACAGCTTCTGCAAATCGGGACTGCGGATCATTTCAATCGACCGCCAGGAATGTTTGCTGCCACCGGGTGAATATCCAGGCCGGCAGCGGGAAGATCGCCGCGGTCATGGCAAAATGATAGAACAATGCCCGAACTTCGATCAGCTGCCCGACATAGATCGACATCACCAGCCATTGCATCGCCAGCGCGCCGGCGGCCACCACGGCAAACCCGAACCAGACGATGACGAACGCTTTGCGCGACAGGAATCGCCGCTGCGCCAGTGTCACCCAATGCACGGCCAAAAAGGTCAACGCGCTGACGCCGGCCGGCAGGCCCGATAGGAAGTCGTTGAGAATGCCAATGCCGAACACCGCGACCGCCGGCATCAGTTCCGGCCGATAGACGGCCCAATAATAGACGCCGATCAACGGCAGCGTCGGCGCAATCCTCGAGAACCCTGGAACGTGGTAGGGGATCGCATTGATGATGACCAGCACGAATGTCAGCGCGAACGGCGTCAGATCGCGCGCCAATTTATCCGTTCGATGCCAAAAATTAGGCTTCATGGGGCCCGCATCCGTGGTCAGCGCCGGATGCGGCGCTGGGGTTCAGGTCTCGGCGCGATCGGCAAATCGAGTATGCCGTCCAAGCCATATTCGAGAATCCGCACCAGCTCGAGCCGGGATGGATCGATGTAGGGCCTGACCTCGATGGCGCCGTCGCCGGAAACCACGACCACGCCGATCGGCAGGCCGACCGGCAGCGCCCCGCCATGCCCCGACGTCACCACCCGCTCACCTGCCTCGATGACTGCATTCGGCGGCAGGTGCACGAGCCGCAGGAACTCGCTGTTGGTACCGGCGGCGACACTTCGCACCCGAGAGCCTTCCATGATCACCGGAATGCGGGAGTTCAAGTCGGTCAATAGAAGTATTCGAGACGACAAACTGCCGACTTCTTGAATCCGGCCAACCAGCCCGGCGCCGGTGACGACGGCTTGACCCTTTCTGACGCCGGCCCTGCTGCCGGCATTCAAAAGCATGGTCCTGGCAAAGGCACCGCCGGAATCGCCGATGACGCGCGCCGATATCGATTGGACTTCGTTGCTGGGCACGAATGCCAACAGTTCCCGGAGCGACTTGTTCTCGCTTTCCAACCGCCGGGCGGCGGCCTGCCATTCGATCAGTCGGTCCCGTTCCTCACGAAGGCGGGCATTTTCCTCACGGAGTTCCAACGCCGCCTGCAATTCCGCGACACCCTGCTGCGCGGCGTCGAAGGGCCTGGACGCGACATCCAGGATCGGCGCCAGGGCGTCGGTGACTTGTGCTCGGGCACGCTCGATCGCGACCGGCTCCATTTTGCCGACCAAGATAAAGACGATCGCGGCGCCGATCAGTCCGACGTAGGCGAAGCGGTACGCGAACGTCCTGATCGGGGCAGCGATACGCGTGATCGATCCTTGGCGCTCGTTCACGGTCTGTCATCCGGTTCTCGCGGAATTCCCAGGTGCCGTCGCCGGACCGCGATGTCTCCCGGCGGCGGCAGGCCATGACCGAACCATAGCATCCCCTGTGAGGATGCCGATGAGGCTCAATACATGGTCGTCAAAACGTC
>JAQBZY010000266.1 GCA_027620395.1 Pseudomonadota bacterium | reverse complement strand
TCCGCACGTGGACCTATGTGTCGTTCCGCCCGGATTGGGTACCCGATGCCGTGCATTGGCAGGAGCGCGCCCGAGCCATCGAGGACAAGCTCTCCGATGCGCTGCACGAACGGCTCCGGCAGCGCTTCGTCGACCGCCGCACCGCCGTTCTGGTGAGCAAACTCAAGGCATCCGCGGAACTCGCCGCCGCCGTCCGCGCCGATGGCACGGTCCTGGTCGAGGGTGAGCATGTCGGTGCGCTGAAAGCGCTCCGTTTCATCGCCGACGAGAAGCCGACCGACGGCGCTGGGCGGATGGTCATGAACGCCGCCGAGCGCGCGCTGAGAGCTGAATTCGGGCGGCGCGCCCGCGCCCTCGCCGATAGTCTCGACACGGCCTTCGGATTGACGCTGGCTGAACAAGGCCGGCCGTTGCCGCGAATTTTGTGGAACGGCGAGCCGGTCGGACGGCTGGTGGCAGGCGGCGATCATCTGGCCCCAGATGTCCATGTCCTTGCCGACGACGGGATCGAGGCGAAAGACCGCGACCAGGTCCGAAAACGGCTCAGGACTTGGGTTGCCGGTCGGATCGAGCTAGCTTTGAAGCCGCTCTTGAATCTTAGCGCCGCCAAGCTCACTGGACCGGCCCGGGGTTTGGCGTTTCAGCTTCGAGAAGGATTCGGCTCGCGTCGTCGGGACGGTGCCGAAACCGAGATCGCCGCCCTCGACAAGGAGGCCCGACAAAGGCTCCGCCAACTCGGCGTCCGCATCGGTAGGGATTGCGCCTACATGGCCGCACTTCTCAAACCCGACGCCATCTTTTGGCGCGGACTGTTGTGGCAACTCGCCAACGGCCAGGACCGCTACCTAGCAACGCCGGCGCCGGGGCGGGTATCGGTGCCGTTGCGGCCGGCCGCCGATCGCATATTCCTGGAAGCCTGCGGGTTCATGCCGCTGGGGCCGCTGGCAGTTCGGATTGATATGGCGGAACGTTTGTCGAGCAAGGCTTGGGTTCTCGCCAATAAAGGACCGTTTCAGCCGTCCAGCGCGCTGACCTCCATGGTCGGCGCCAACAACACCGAATTTCCAGCGGTCATGCGGGCGCTCGGTTTTCGACGAACCGGCAAGGGTGAAAGCGGCTTGCCCGCCGATGACCGCTACGCGCCGGCACCGGCGGCCCGTCATCCAGCCAAGCGGCGGCTTGGAAAAGTCCAGCAACGTCAACCGGTCGATCCGGCGTCACCGTTTGCCAAGCTCGGCGATCTTTCCTTCGGTGATTGAACATGAACGAGGCTGAGATCCGGATCGACAAGTGGCTTTGGTACGCGCGGTTCTTCAAGACCCGTTCCTTGGCCCAGGCGTTCGTTCAATCGGGCAAAGTCAGGCGCAACGAAATCCGCATCGGGAAGCCGAGCGACACCGTCAAGCCAGGCGACGTGCTGACGTTCGTTCGCGGCGACGATGTCCGCATCGTTGAAGTCGTTCAACCCGGCGCCCGGCGCGGCCCGGCGCCGGAGGCAGCGACGCTTTACAAAGACCTGACGCCACCGCGCCCGAAGAAAGCCCTTGATCCGGACGCCCCGGCGCCGACCGGAAAGCGCGACCCTGGCGCCGGTCGGCCGACCAAGCGCGAGCGCCGGGCCATCGACCGTTTGAGCGGCGATTAGCTGCCGCGCCGCTTACCGGTTTCCCGCGCCGTCGCCTCGGCCAAAATGCCGAGACAGCCGAGCGACAACAGCGCCCCGCCAAACATCGGATTGACGCCGAGGCCCAAGTTCAAGACAGCGACGGCCAAGACCAGGGCCAGGATCGACCCCGAGAGCCGGGCGTCGGCCATGAACATGCTGAACAGCTCGGCGGCGATTTCCTTGAGAAGGCTCATGGCTTTGCCTCCATCGACGACTGCCGCAAGCGATTGGCGAGGCCCATGCCGGCAACCAGGAACACAACGGCGAGCCCGAGCAGCATCAGATCGTGCCCCGGCCATTCGACGCCCAGGCCTTCGCCGGTCCAAAAGACGCCGAATGCCGACAGCATGACGCCGACGCCGAATTTGAGGGTGTTTTCCGGAACCCTTGAGAGCGGCTTGTGCACCAGGACGCCGACGACGAGCACCGCGACGCAGGCACCGGCGGCGCCGAGCGCGGCCGGCCAGAGGAGTCCACGGCCGGCGCCGACGGCGATGACGATGAAAACGACCTCGAGCCCTTCCAAAAGCACAGCCTTGAACGCCGTCAATCCGGCGATCCAATTGAGCGAGCGGTCTTTACTTGCCGCTTGGTGCGACAACTCCTCGGACTCGGCGGCGAAGATGGCTGCCTCGTCATGCAACGGAATGACACCGGCGGAACGCAGCACCGCCTTCCGGAGCCAGCCCATGCCAAACAACAAAAGCAGCACGCCGACGGCGATCTGCAACGCCGAAATCGGTATCCGGTCCAAGAGCGGACCGAGCACGATCACCAACAATGCCAGAACAGCGAGCGCCGCCAGCGTGCCGGCACATGCTGGACGCCAGCCGCGGAGCGTGCCGACGGCAAGCACGATGGTGAATGCCTCGACGACCTCGACCACCGAGGCGGCGAACGCCGCGCCAATGGCCGGGGCGGCGACGCCCCAGGAAACGGTGTCCATGACGGACCCTCCGCAGGTTATTCAACAAAGATGATAGGGCAATATTCGTTTCTTGAATGATATTTCATCGCCACCAGCTTGATGACGGCGGCGGATGATGAGGCTCAACTCCCGAGCAGCTTCGGCTCCATCATCCAGCGGAGCCGCCAACCGTTGCCGTTGTCGCCACGTTCCAGGCAGGCGACCGCACCGGTGGCGAAATCGACGATCTGCTTTTCATCGTCGCCAGCGGTCATGTACGCCACCAGCCGACCCAAATGCGGCAGATGTCCGACCAGCATGCTGTCGCCGGTCCAACCCTGGATCGCCTTCGCCGCCGGCTCCGGCTCATCGCCGGGGTTGAGCCCCAACGACATTTCCTCGACAAGCTTGCCGGGACCCAGGACTTCAGCCAACAAAAGTGCCGTCTGTGCGGCGCGGGTCTTCCCGGAATGCACCACCCGCACGACCCGGACCTGAGCCCGACCAAGAAACGACGCCATCCGCTGCACGTCGCGCCGGCCGCGCTCGCTCAAGGGCCGGGTCGGATTTTGCTCGGCATCGACTGCGTTGCCGTGCCGGACGATGTAAACACGCATCCCACCCTCCGATCAGTGTGCCGTCGCCAGTCTATCAGATCGTGCCGCCCGGCCGCATCGCTTCCTTTTCCAACCAATGTTGGCGCGGCAGTTCGAAGCGCAGGAACCCGTCGATACCACGGAAACTGGCCTCGACGACGCGGAATCCGGCTTTCAGCAAAATCCGTGTCGAGCGTTCGTTTTCCTGCATGGCGATGGCAAATAATTCGGTCACGCCCCCGATCTCGAAGGCCTGCGCCAATACCGCCTCGACGGCTTCGAAACTGTAACCCAAGGACCAGTGCTTTCGCTCGATCATATATCTGAGCGTATAGCCGCCGGCATCGGCGCGGTGCCAGAGCCCGCATTCGCCGGCGAATCCGCCTTCGGGCCGGAGACCGATTCGATACATGCCGAAGCCATCGGCCGCGAAGGCCCGCTGGTAGCCGTGCAACAGTTCTCGGGACGCCGCGTGCGGCAACGCCTTGGCGTGGGTATGCGCCGAGAGCGCCGCATCGCCGTGCATGCGGATGAAATCGGCGGCGTCGTCTTGTTCGCTATATGGCCGGAGCACCAGCCTCGGTGTTTCGATCTTGTTGTCGGTCATTCTGAAATCCCCAAACGAAAAAACGCGGCACCAAGTGCCGCGCTTTGGAAACTGGTACGAAAT
>JAQBZY010000265.1 GCA_027620395.1 Pseudomonadota bacterium | reverse complement strand
GAACGCGCCTTGGAGTACATGGACCTCACGCCGGGGACTCCACTGCGTGACATTTTGATCGACACCGTCTTCATCGGATCGTGCACCAACGGCCGGATCGAGGATTTCCGCGCCGTCGCCGGCATCGTTAAGGGCCGCAAGGTGGCGCCGGGCGTGATTGCGCTCGCCGTTCCCGGTTCCGGCCTGGTCAAGGAACAGGCGGAAGAGGAAGGTCTCGACAAAATATTGATCGAGGCCGGCTTCGAATGGCGCGAGCCCGGTTGCTCGATGTGCCTGGCCATGAACGCCGACAAGCTTGAACCGGGCGAGCGCTGCGCGTCGACATCGAACCGCAACTTCAAGGGCCGGCAGGGTCAGAAGGGCCGCACCCATCTGGTTAGCCCGGTCATGGCCGCCGCCGCCGCCGTCACCGGGCATCTCGCCGACGTCCGCGATCTGGTCTGAACGCCGCCGGTCACAGGGAAGGAAAATCCAATGCAGAAATTCGATCAACTGACTGGCGTCGCGGCGCCGATGAACATGATCAACATCGACACCGACATGGTGATCCCGAAGCAGTTCCTGAAAACCATCGCCAGGACCGGTCTCGGCAAGAATCTGTTCCACGAGATGCGCTATGACGACGACGGCAACGAGGTCGCGGACTTCGTGCTCAACAAGCCAGCCTACCGCAAGGCCAAGATCATTGTCGCCGACGAGAACTTCGGCTGCGGGTCGTCCCGTGAGCACGCGCCTTGGGCGCTGTTGGATTTCGGCATCCGTTGCGTCATCGCGCCCTCGTTCGCTGATATTTTCTACAACAACTGCTTTAAGAACGGGATTCTGCCGATCAAGCTGCCCAAGGAAGATTGGGCCAAGATCATGGACGATGCCGAGCGCGGCGCCAACGCGACGCTGACCATTGATCTGGAAAAGCAAACCATCACCGGGCCGGACGGCGGCGAGGTCAAATTCGAGATCGACCCGTTCAAGAAGAAGTGCCTCTTGGAAGGCCTCGACGACATCGGCCTGACGCTCAAGAACGACGACAAGATCGGAAAGTTCGAGAAAGATCAGGGGATGACGCGTCCTTGGCTCAACGGCGTCACGACGGGATAAATAGTCCATTCCTCACCCTGAGGAGCGGCCAAGCCGCGTCTCGAAGGGTGAGGACAGGATGCAGCAAACGCGAGGAACCAACATGGCCGCCAACAAGAAATTATTGATGCTGCCGGGCGATGGCATCGGCCCCGAGGTGATGGCCGAGGTTAAGCGCATCGTCGGCTGGATGGACAAGCGCCGGCACGTCAGCTTCGACATGACCGACGATCTGGTCGGTGGCGCCGCCTACCTCGCTCGCCGACGAGACGCTCGAAAAAGCCATGAACGTCGACGCAGTGATGCTGGGCGCCGTCGGCGGCCCGAAATGGGATAACGTGCCGCGCGACGTGCGCCCGGAAGCCGGACTTCTGAAACTCCGCAAGGAAATGGATTTGTTCGCCAACCTGCGGCCGTCGACCTGCATGCCGGCCTTGGCCGCCGCGTCTTCGCTGAAGGAAGAGGTCGTTTCCGGCCTCGACGTGATGCTGGTCCGCGAGCTCACCGCCGGCACCTATTTCGGCCAACCGCGCGGCATGCAGATGTGGGAAGGCAAGGAGCGCTGCATCGACACCCAGTCCTACACGGTCGATGAGATCGAGCGCGTCGTGCGCGCCGCTTTCGAGCTGGCCATGAAGCGCTCCAAGAAATTGCACAGTGTCGATAAGGCCAACGTCATGGAGACCGGGGTTCTCTGGCGGCGGGTCGCGACCCAGGTCAGCGTGGATTTCCCCGACGTGGAGCTGCATCACATGTACGCCGACAATTGCGCCATGCAATTGGTTCGCTGGCCCAAGCAGTTCGACGTCATCGTCACCGACAATCTGTTCGGCGATATCCTGTCCGACTGCGCGGCGATGCTGAGCGGATCGTTGGGCATGCTGCCGTCGGCCAGCCTCGGCGCCGCTGATTCCAGCGGCCGCCGGAAGGCGATGTACGAGCCGGTGCACGGCTCGGCGCCCGATATCGCCGGCCAAAGCAAGGCCAACCCGCTGGCCACCATCCTCTCGTTCGCCATGTGCCTCAGGTATTCGTTCGACATGGTCGAAGACGCCGACATGCTGGAAGCCGCCTGCGCCAACGTGCTCGACGCCGGCTACCGCACCGGCGACATCATGCAGCCGGGCATGATGCTGGTCTCGACGCAAGAGATGGGCGAGCAGGTCTGCTTGGAACTCGACAAGCTGGCGGCGTGAGCCGGGCTAGGACGGTATCGGAAAGCGGCGCTTCGGCGCCCCCATGCCCTGCCTGCGAGACGGCCGGTTCCCGAGCTCCTCGGGGTGAGACATGGGGACGTGTCTCAATGGAAGGGTTCAAACTGAGGCATTTACCCCGTCAGCATTCCCCTTGCGGAAAAAAACGGATCGCGATATGGTCCGCCGGAATTCAACCCGGATCGACCGGGTTGGACAAGGACCGACGGAACATGTTTTTGACGCCGACCACCGCGAAAAAGACCAAAACCCTGCAATAGCGGGCGGCTTTTCGCGTTTTGAGAAAATGGCCCGCAGCAAGCTCGCGGGCCTTATGTTTTTGAGGAAGACGCCCAGGGCCGATCGGGGCCCCAAATGGAGAAGAGAAGAAGATGGGTTACAAGGTTGCAGTCGTCGGTGCCACGGGCAACGTGGGCCGAGAAATCCTCAACATCTTGAGCGAGCGCCGGTTCCCCGCCGACGACGTGGTGGCGCTGGCGTCCGAACGCTCGGTCGGCCACGAAGTCAGCTTCGGCGACGACACCCTGAAAGTGCAGAACCTCGACAAGTTCGATTTCAAGGGCTTCGACATCGTGCTGTCGTCGCCGGGCGCCAAGGTTTCGGCGGTGCATAGCCCAAGGGCCGTCAAGGCCGGCGCCATCGTCATCGACAACACTTCGCACTGGCGGATGGATCCGGATGTGCCTCTGGTGGTGCCGGAAGTGAATCCCGACGCCATTGCCGGCTACGTCAAAAAGGGCATCATCGCCAACCCGAATTGCTCGACGATCCAGATGGTGGTGGCGTTGAAGCCGCTGCACGATCTAGCCACCCTCAAGCGGGTCGTGGTCGCCACCTACCAGTCGGTGTCGGGTGCCGGCAAGGAAGGCATGGACGAACTGTTCAACCAAACCAAGGGAATCTACGTCAACCAGACGGCGGAACAACATCGCAGTAAGTTCACCAAGCAGATTGCCTTCAACTGTATTCCGCACATCGACGTCTTCATGGACGACGGTTCGACCAAGGAAGAGTGGAAGATGGTGGTCGAGACCAAGAAAATTCTCGATCCGGCGATCAAGGTGCACGCGACTTGCGTCCGGGTGCCGGTGTTCATCGGCCATTCCGAGGCCGTGAACATGGAATTCGAGCATGCCATCGACATTGACGAGGCGATGGCGGCATTGAAGGCGGCGCCGGGAGTAACGGTGATCGATCTCCGCAGTGATGCCGGTTATGTGACGCCGCAGGAATGCGCCGGCGAGGATTCGGTCTACGTCAGCCGGCTCCGCTCCGATCCGACAGTCGACAACGGTCTCAGCATGTGGGTGGTGTCCGACAATCTTCGCAAGGGTGCGGCGCTTAACGCCGTGCAGATTGCCGAGACGCTGATCCATCAGTACATGCAGGACGCCGCCTGAAAACGCTCAGATTGGTTGGTTGACGCCGTCCGCCGCCGGTCAATCGGCGGCCGGCGGCGACTTCTTCGCGGCCTTCTTGGCGGCTTCGTTCGGGTTGAACAGGTCGTTGACCTCCTCTTGCGCCATCTGCTTCTTCTTGTCGGTCGGCAGCTTGGTTCGCCCGGC
>JAQBZY010000264.1 GCA_027620395.1 Pseudomonadota bacterium | reverse complement strand
CGCTTTCGGCCCCTTTCCTGGCGAGGCGGTTCCTCAATCGATCACAGTCCATCGTCATTTATGAGTCCATGGCCTAGACGAAATATCGATAAACCGCGCCCATGACTGGGCCCAAGATCGGACACATGACCGGCACGGGAGCTTATCAGCCGCCGGCGGTTTTGTCCTTTTCAGGTGACCGCTGAGCGGTGTTTTCCTGGGCCTCGCCCGACGTCACCTTCTTCGGATCGGCGTCGGCTTCGGCCGCTTCTGGATCGTCTTCCTTCATGCCTTTCTTGAACGATTTCAGGCCCTTGCCGAAATCGCCCATAAGCCTGGAAATCTTTCCGCCGCCGCCGAACAAAACTAGCACGACAGCAAGAACGATCAGCCAGTGCCAAATGCTGAATGTACCCATGTCTTCCAATTTTCCATTTTAGTCTCGCCGACGGACCCAATCGGGATCCTTGTGATCCAACCCGGCCGCAGGCGGCGGCGCTTGACCCGCCGTCACTCCCAGTTGCGCCATAGAGTTGCGGCTGGAAGGTCGGTTGGCAAGGGATTTATCGGGCCGGATCGGTCTCCTGGCCGGAGTCGTCGGGCTCCAACGGATCCTCCGGCTGGGCATCGATTTCGAGCTGATCGTCGAGCAGAGAGTCCTCGGCTTCGATCGGTTCGCCATCGGCGCCGATTTCGGCGGCACCATCTCCGTCTGCGGTCGACCGGTAGGCGTTGATCGCCGGCGAGGCATCCAAGAGGCCGGCGGCCTTCAATTCCTCGACGCCCGGCAGATCGCGGGTCGATTCCAACCCGAACTGATCCAAGAAATTATCGGTGGTACCCCAAGTCAACGGCCGGCCCGGCGTCTGGCGGCGGCCGCGCGGCTTGATCCAACCGCATTCAAGGAGCACGTCCATGGTCCCCTTGGAGATGCTGACGCCCCGAATTTCCTCGATCTCGCCACGCGTCACCGGTTGGTGATAGGCGATGATGGCCAGCGTTTCAATCGCCGCGCGCGACAGCTTCCGCGTCACCTCGACTTCCTTGTTGAGGAAATCGCCTAGATCCGGCGCCGTCCGGAAAGCCCAGGATGCACCGGCGCGAACCAGGTTGATGCCGCGGCCGGCATATTCTTCCTTGAGCCGTTTCATCAGAACCTTGACGTCGGCACCGTCCGGTAGCCGATTGGCAATGGTCCGCTCACCCAACGGTTCGGCCGAGGCAAACAGCAACGCCTCGCAAAGGCGGAGGCACTTGGCCTCCATCTCCGGGTCCATCGGAACCTTCGGTTCGGCGGTATTTACGTCGCCGGATTGCTCAGACGTTTCCGCATCCAGGGCGAACTCATCGTCCGAGGCTTCCAGCGCGTCGACGCCGGTCAGCTCGATTGCCGGGACATCCGCCGGCTGGGCGATCGGCTCGTCTGCGGCTTCCGGTTCGTCAGTCATAGCTTCATCGTCATTGGCATGGTCGTTGGTGGCGTGATCCATGGTTCACGCGGTCTCCTCGTTCGATGGTGATATAGTTGAAACGCCGTCGGTATCGATGGTCTCCGTTGCAGCCTGGGCGACGGACAGCGCGGCAGCGGGGCTGCGGAAGTAAATCGGTCCGAACGGTTCGGGTTGGCGCAACATCACTCGGCCCTGTTTGGCCATTTCAAGGCTGGCCGCGAAGGTCGACGCAACGGCCGAACGCGCGATCAAACCGCCCTTCAGATTTTCCGGCAAGAACCGCCACAGGCTCTCCCAATCCGGGGTCCGGCCGACCAGCCGGCGCAATCTTTCCAGGGCATCCTCGACGGTGAAAATTTGGAACGCCTGAATCTGCATCGGCCGATGCGCCATCTTGCGGCGATGCTGGTCGGCGTAAGCCCTGAGCAGATCGTAGAGGGTCGCTTCCAATACCTCGACATGCTTCGGGCGGAACCGTTCCGGCATGCCGCGGCGGAAGAAGACGCGGCCGAGTCGGGGCCGGTCCATCAAGGCCTGCCCGGCATTTTGCATGGCTTCCAAGCGGCGCAGTTGATATTGCAGCGCCGCCGCCATTTCCTCGCCGGTCGGCTCATCACCAGCACTCAGATCCGGCAGCAACAGCCGCGACTTGAGATAGGCCAGCCACGCCGCCATCACCAGATAGTCGGCCGCCAGTTCGAGATTATGGCGGCTGGCCTCGGTAACGAAGGCCAGATACTGGTTGGCGAGCTCCAGGATCGAGATATGGACCAGATCGACTTTTTGGTCGCGGGCCAACTGCAACAAGACATCAATCGGACCCTCGAAGCCCTGTAAATCGACGACGAACGACTGCCCCGAGGGGTTCGCCGGGCTATCCTCGAAATGCGGATCGAATTCGATGACGTCTCCCATCGGGTCCTTTCCCAAATTCAGCGGATTCCGGTCAGTGTCAGGATTATGTCCTGCACCCGGCTTGCGGGTTCGCCTACAAGCCACCGGAACGGGTTCAGATCAAGCCCCATATTGTCACCGATCCAGGGGACTAGGAAGAACGCCACCAAGACGATCCAAATACCGGCCCGCTCGAGCCTAGCCAGAGCGCGCGCCAAGGGCGGCGGTAGCAGCCCGACGGCGACCCTGCCGCCATCCAATGGCGGTAACGGAATCATGTTAAATACGGCCAATAAGATATTGATCCATAATGAATTAAACAGATTGTGCAGGACCCACTCGCGGATCTCGCCGGACAGATGCACGGCGCCGTGCACGGCGATGGCGCTAAGCACCGCCAGGACCAGGTTGATGCCCGGCCCGGCCGCCGCAACCAGCACCATGTCACGTCTCGGACGGGTTAGATTCGCGAAGTTCACCGGCACCGGTTTGGCGAATCCAAACATCATCCGGCCGCCGCTGGCGAGCAGCATCAGCGCCGGCAAAGCGATGGTCCCGAATAGATCGATGTGGCGGAGCGGATTGAAGGTAACGCGGCCCAACCGGAACGCCGTATCGTCGCCGAGCTTCATCGCCGCCCAGCCATGCGCCGCCTCGTGCAGCGTCACCGCCAATAGCACTGGCAAGGTCCAGACCGACGCCGTGTAGGCGATCTGATTCATATCCATGCCCGTATCCAATCCGCCAATTGCGCTTCGCTGGCGTCGATGTCGATGGCATCGGCCGGCCGACGGTGTTGTCGGGCGCGGCTGAACCGGGCCCAGGCGGAATCCGACAATGCCGGTGTCGTCGCCATCACCGCCTGCATCTCGACCATATCGCCGTTGCAATGCAAAACACAATCGCAGCCGGCCGCCAACGACGCTTCGGCGCGGGCCGAAAAGTCGCCGCCGAGGGCCTGCATGCCAAGATCGTCCGTGATCAGGAACCCGCCGAAGCCGATTTCCTTGCGGATCACATCCGCGATCACAGTCGCCGACGTGGTCGCCGGCCTGGCGCCGTCGATGGCGGTGTAGACGACGTGCGCCGTCATCGCCCATGTGGACTCAGGCGCGGTTGCGGCGAGCGCCTTGAACGGCGCGAAATCAGTGCTGGCGAGCAACGAAAGTTCCGCATCGACGATGGGAAGGCTCAGGTGGCTATCGACCAGAGCCCGGCCGTGCCCCGGGATATGCTTGAGCACAGGGGTGACGCCGCCGGCCGCCAACCCGTCGCAAACGGCCTGGCCGAGCGTTGCGGTCAGGACCGGATCGTCGCCATAGGCGCGGTCGCCGATGATGTCATGGCCGGATGGTTGCGGCACATCCAACAAAGGCAGACAGTCGACGTCGACGCCGAGCGATAAAATATCGTTGGCGATCAGCTTGGCATTGAGCCGAGCCGCGGCGATCGCCGTTTCCGGGTCGGCGGCGTGCATCTTGGCGAAAATTCCCTGCGCCGGCCTTGCCCGCCAATGCGGCGGATTGAGCCTTTGCACCCTGCCCCCTTCTTGGTCGATCAGGACTGGCGC
>JAQBZY010000263.1 GCA_027620395.1 Pseudomonadota bacterium | reverse complement strand
CCGCTGTTGGTGCTGGCGGCGGAGTGCGTCAAGGCGGGACGCTGGCCCGGTCCCAGGCGGATTGCCGTCTTCGTCACCGCCTTCACCGGTCTCGGCATCGCGCTCGGCCCTGATCTCCGCACACTCGATCCGATTGGCATCGGCCTCGCCTTTTCCGCATCGCTCGGCACGGTGTTGTTTTTATTTTCCGGCCAGCGGGCGGCACAGCACATGGACGGCATGGCGGTGACGGCGCTGGCCAATTTCGTGTTGTTGCCGCTTGCCGTCGGCGCCGTTCTAGCCACCGACGGTTTGCAGTTGCCGAGCGGACATCTCGGCTGGGCGGCGCTGATCGGCGTCGGCATCGCCTATCTGACCGGCGTCACGTTGCAATTCATGGCGCTCCGGCTGGTGGCACCGTCGCTGTCGGCGTTGGTTCTGAATGTCGAGCCGGTACTGTCGATCGGCATCGCTTGGATCGTCGTCGGTGAGACGATGTCGGCATTGCAATTGGTTGGCGTCGGTCTTGCCGTTTCGGCTATCAGCGCCGGCGCCTGGCTCAGCCGGACCCGGGGCGTCATGCAGGAGAGTTAAACGCCGTCTGGATTGCGGCGGGTCAAGTCAGCGTCACGGAGCACACTGCCGCGTGAGTCCGAGAACTTATCGGCATCTGCCCGCAATTGGTCGGCAAGCGCGTCGATCTTATCGAGGCGGTCGAGCGCCGCCTTGATCGTCGGCGTTTCCTCTTGTCGGATCAGAAACACACGAAACCCCTGCGCATGGTATTGGATCGCCGCCAGGTAATCCTTGGCGCTCCGGGCCCGGGTCATGTACGAGCGGTGCACACTGCGCAGATTGTTGACCAGAATCTTCATCAACGCGCGCAGGAACGGATCGACCTTGGCCAGCCGGCCCTCGACGGTGGCCGCGGGAATTTCGATGATCACACTGTCTTCCAGGGCGTGTGCGTTGGCCATCCGCTTCGAACCGTCGACAATGGCCATCTCGCCGAACAGTTCGCCGCCATTCAAGGCCGCCAGTTCGACGTGCTCACCCTCGACAATCTTAAAGATGCCGACCCGGCCGCTGTCGACAATATAGGCGGCAGTCCCGGGATCGCCCTCGCGGAACAGAACCTCGCCCTGCTTCAGGAAGCGCTTCTTCGACCCGCCGCCCTCGACGTGCATTGACCTGCCCCAATCGATCTGATCTTAGCCATCGATTATACTGGGCACCCGCCTAGCGGCAAGGTTGCCATCAAGCGGAATTCGAGTGGAAACATCGGGTGAGAGGGCTAAAGTCCCGTCAGTCGCATTGTGGGGAGATACCGGCGTGCAGGAAAAGCTGATCGACATTGAGACCACACATGGGCCCATGGGGACCTTCACCTGCTGGCCAGACGGCAAGGGCCCATTTCCTGCGATCGTCTTTTACATGGATGCGCCCGGCATCCGTGAAGAACTTTACGACATGGCGAGGCGGATGGCGGCCGAAGGCTATTACGTCATCCTGCCAGATTTGTTTTATCGTTTCGGCATCCTCCGGTTCCCGTTCAGGAACGAACGGACCCGGTCGATCTGGCGCGCCGCCATGGCCAACATGAGCAACGCCGACGTGATGGACGACACCCGCGCCATGTTGGCCTACATGGATGGTCTCGCGGTCGTCAAGAAAGGTCCCAAGGCCAGCATCGGGTACTGCATGAGCGGTCGGTTGATCACGGCCGCGGCGGGCACGTTCCCTGACATTTTTGCCGCCAATGCGTCGCTCTATGGTGTCGGCATCGTCACCGACAAGGACGATTCAGCACATCGGCTGGTCAAGCACATCAAGGGCGAAATGTATTTCGGCTTCGCCGAGACCGACAGCACGGTGCCGGACTACGTGATCCCAACGCTCAAGGCCGAACTCGACAAATATAAGATCGACCACGTCCTTGAGGTGCATCCAGGCACCGAACACGGGTTCTGCTTCCCGCTCCGCGATTGCTATCACGAGGCCGCGGCCGAGAAGGTCTGGCGGCTGTTCATGGACATGTGCAAGCGGCGGATCGGCTGACGTTTAGCCCGGGCCCGGCACGCCAGCCTTATTCAGCGCCTTCCGCTGACGCGCTTCGAGCTTGCCCAGATCGAAATCCTCGATCAGGGCGTGGAAGGTGCGGTGCCAGTTGATCTCGGCGCCCAGATGCGTGAAGACGCTACCCAGCCCGATGGCGGAGCGGTCCATCAGAACGAATTCCCTAGGCGGTGTGACACCGCCGATTTCGCGCAAGTCCCGATGCACCTTGGCGGCGACACCGGCGCCATATTGAATGCCGCCGTCTTTCTGGATCGTCTGTACCCGATCCTCCAAGAGCGGCCGATATAGAAACTCGGCCCACTGATTGAGGATCCGGACCACGTTGCGGTCCAACCCCTTAAATCCCCAGGTTTCGTAGGCATGCACGGCTAAATCCTCATTGCCGTCGCGGATCGCCTTGTAAAGATCGATGACGGCGCCGACGAAGCTCGGCTTAAAAATCCGGATGCAGCCGAAATCGAGCAGATTGATCGACCCGTCGTCGCGCGCCGTGTAGTTGCCCAAATGTGGATCGCCGTGAATGACGCCATAGCGATAAAACGGCACGTACCAGGCCCGGAACATGCTAAGCGCGAGCGTGTTCCTGAATTCGAGCGGCGCCGCCTTGCTATCCAAAAGCGGCTGACCGTCGAGCCAGGTCATGCTTAGGAGCCGGCCGGTCGATAGCTGGTCCAGAACGTCCGGCACATGCACGCAGCTCTCGCCACCCAAAATCGCGCGGTAGAGCGCCATGTTGGCGGCCTCGCGCCGGTAATCGAGTTCCTCCCTGAGCCGTTCGGTCAACTCGGCATGGATATTGCTCGGATCGATCGCCCGGTCGTAGCGGCGATAGATCGAGAACACCAGCTTCAACTGCTTGAGATCGGCTTCGACCGCCGACGCCATGTCGGGATATTGAATTTTGCAGGCAAGCTCGCGGCCATCGAAAGATGTCGCCCGGTGTACCTGGCCCAAGGACGCCGCCTTGGCTGCGTCTCGCTCAAATTCCTTAAACCGTTGCCGCCACCCGGCGCCCAATTCCGCCGTCATCCGGCGCTTGACGAACGCCCAACCCATGGCTGGCGCATTGGTCTGCAATTTTGCAAGTTCGGCGGTGTATTCGTCCGGTAACAAATCCGGAATCGTCGACAGGATTTGCGCGACCTTCATCAACGGTCCCTTGAGACCACCCAAGGCCGCATGCAGATCCTTGGCACCGGACAGTTTGTCGACCTCAAAACCGAGAAGCCGACCGCCGACCAGTTTCGCGGCAACGCCGCCGACCGAGCCTCCGACCCGGGCGTAGCGCTTGATCCGGCCCGATAGCCTGTTGCGTTCGTCGTTCATGCCGGACAGAGCCCGATACCGGTGAGCCAGTCGGCGATGTCTTCCGCGACCTGCCGCCAGCCGTCCTCCAACATCATGCCGTGTCCCATGTCATGATAAATAGTGGCCATGCGGCCGACCAGAGCCGCCGTGTAGTGAACGTGGGCCGCCGGGATCAGAGGATCTTTGCCGGCGCCGACGACGTGGACTGGGGTTCCGGAGATCGCCAGCAAGTTGGGAATCGACATGCCATATTGATCGGCGATGGCGCGCTTTGATTCCGACTGAAACTTAGGTGCGAAGCGGACCGCCAATGATCTCGGCGCGGCATCGGAAAACATCAACGAGTGCAAGGTGTCGATACCCTTCGCGGAGGTTCCGAAGGTGTGTACCTCGGTCAATTCGGCGAATAGATCCGGTTTACTGATGGCGAGTTGCAAGGCCGGCGCCGCAAGGCCGGTCGGCGGCACCGGCGCCATCAGCACCAAGCCCGCGAGCCGGCGCCGCTCGGCCACTTTCCAAGCCAGATATCCGCCC
>JAQBZY010000262.1 GCA_027620395.1 Pseudomonadota bacterium | reverse complement strand
AACTCCGGCAAGTCGACGCTGGTCGGATTGTTCTCGGCCTGGCTGCTGGCGTCCGATCCCAATCTCCGGATTCTGGTCCTGGCCGCCGATCATGCCTTGGCCGCCAGGATGGTGCGGAACGTGCGCCGCATTCTCGAACGGCATCCTTTGTCGCCCGGCATGCGGCCGGACCGGGCCGACGAATGGGCCGCCGACCGCTTCACGGTCGAGCGCAGCCGCGAACAACGCGATCCATCGATGCTGGCCAAGGGTATCGGCGCCAACGTCACCGGGTCGCGCGCCGACATCGTCATATGCGACGACGTCGAGGTCCCCAACACTTGCGATAGCGCCGACAAGCGCGCCGATTTGCGGGACCGCCTAGACGAGATCGATTTCATATTGGTGCCGGGCGGGCTCAGACTATTCGTCGGCACGCCACATACATATATGTCGATCTACCGCGACCAGCCGGGCGCGGGCGAAGACAAGCTCTATCTGGCGGGCTTCAGGCGCCTGGTCTTGCCGGTGCTCACCGCCACGGGCGACAGCCGTTGGCCGGAGCGGTTTCCGACCTCTCGGATCGAGGACATCCGAAGCCGCAGTGGCCCGGCCAAGTTCCGAAGCCAGATGCTTTTGGATCCGGCCGACGTCAGCGAAAGCCGCCTCGATCCGGATCGGTTGCGTTACTACGCCGACGAGCTGGAGTACCGCGAAGGCAACGGCCAGCCGGTGCTGTCGCTGGGCGGCCGGCGGTTGCTGTCGGCGTCATGCTTCTGGGATCCGTCCTACGGCCGGCCCGGCGGCGGCGGCAAAAAAAGCGACGGCTGCGTCATCGCCTGCGTCTTCACCGACGAGGACGGCAATTACTGGCTGCACGGCGTCGAATACCTGACGCACGTCCCGGAACGGACGGCGGAACTCGACGAGGCGACGCAGCTCTGCCGGCAAGCGGTGTCGTTCCTGCGCCGCCACTTCTTGCCCGCCGTCACCGTCGAGATCAACGGCTTGGGCCGCTTCCTGCCCGGGCTGCTCCGGCGCGAGATCGCCAGGGCCGGCCTCGCGGCGTCGGTCCTGGAAGCATCGTCGAGCCGCAACAAACGCGACCGCATCCTGGATGCCTTCGACGCGGTACTGGCGGCCGGGCGGCTACATGCCGGCCGGCGGGTGTTCGCGTCTTCGTTCATTCAGGAAATGCGCGACTGGCGGCCGGACGGCGGCGGGCCCGACGACGGCCTCGACGCGGTCGCCGGTTGCCTGCTGGCCGAACCGGTCCGCCTCGCGTGCACCCATCCGCCGGCCCAAGCCAGGGCCCACGACCGCACCCGCTGGCGCCAAGGCGCTCAACAGGTGACGGCGGCGGTCGACTTCGAGGTCTGAACCCGAGCGGTCCCTTCGGGGGCCGCTCGGTCTTTTTTGCGTTCGGCGATTGCCGTGGCGGGCACTTCAAGGAAACGCAACCGGGGACAATTTAAGGTCCAGCATCAACCCGAACTGATAAAGCAGCTGCGGCACGGCGAGGATGGCGAACAGCGCGCCTTCTTCGAGCAGCGTTCCCGACCAGACGATGGAATCGAAAAACAATTTCCTCAATATCCATCGCAGCAGGCGATACATGACCCATGACCAAATAAGAATGGCCACCATATGGGAAATAAATTCACCGAAGACAAAAATAAAACCCACCAGATACGACGCCACGGCAAAGGGGGCCACGAATACGGTGCATAGCAGCGTTGGCAGGATGACGGCGCGAAACAAGGTCCGGCCGCGCAACACGAAGATCGACGCGGCGACCATGCTTGCCGATGCGACCGGCCAGGCCAGCCACGTTTTCCCGGCGATTCCTTTATCCGACATCCAAGGGCTGGCCGTCGGCTTCAATAGGATCTCAAACCACGCGAATGGCGGCCAAAGCAGCACCACGAGGCCGACCGCGAGCAAGGCCAAGGCCGCCATTTCACGTTGCCGCCTGTTCAAATCCATTCTCATTTCTAGACCTCCGGAACCACAGTCCAATCCATCCTGGGAGGATCGGAATTTCTTGGGCTGCCGTCACGGCAGATCGCGGGCGACCCGAAAGCCCCAATCGTTTCCAGTCACACCTTCCCAACTGGACGCATTGCTGCGGCGATAGACCATCGAAGTTTCCGCGCCGCCAAACTGACGACTACCGCCGCGGATGGGGTTGAACTCGCAATTGCCGGTGCGCCAGGCGCTGCCGTCGGTCGGCGCGCCGTCGTAGGTCGGGTTCCAGCAATCCGCCGTCCATTCGCTCAGGCTTCCGGTCCCGTCGTAGAGACCGTAGCCGTTGGCCGGGAACGTCCCGGCCCGTTGCAGCCCGCGCGGTTTTCCGTCGTTGAAGCATTTGCGGCAGTTGGCGTGGCCGGTCCGGAACGTGTCGCCCCACCAATACCGGGTCGTCGTGCCACCCCGCGCCGCGTACTCCCACTCCGCCTCCGACGGCAACCGGTATGTTTTGCCAGTTACTTCCGATAGCCATGCCAGGTAATCACGCGCCACCTCCCGTCCGGGGCCGTCTCGCGGCAAATCGGGGCTCTCGGTGTACTGCGGAAGATTAGGATCGGTCACATAGGGGTTCCGCCCGATCTTCTGGCAGCGGCCGGCGTCGACGCAGGGCTGCCATTGCCCGGCCGTCACCTCGGCCCGGCCGATGGCGAACGGCTTGGCGAACGTCACCCGGTGCGCCGGTCCGTCCGAGGTTTCCCGGCCGGGGATCGCCTTCCAATGAAGCCGGTTGTCGCCGTGGCCCATGATGAAAGACCCGGCCGGGATCACCACCAGTTCGGGGCAGAAAGCGCAGTCCTTGAAGACGCCGAGCGGCGCCGGCACGCCGTCCGCCGCCAAAGCGCCGTTGGCCGTTGCAATGGCCGCGATCACGAAAAACGCCAACCGAATTCGCCGTAAATCCATTTGCAGCCTTCCTAGGATGCCATCCGATCGCAGCCATGGGAGGACCAGAGGCGATTTTCGACGACCGGCGCGGAACTGCCGAAAAAAAACTTCCGCGCCGCCATGGCCAAGCCGTTCGGCCATTCAAAGAACGGCACCCCTCATGCAATCCATAGGAGAACTATCATGAGCGACTACAAGATCACTGTCTACGCCGATCCCGATCCGGAAAGCCCCGTCGGACATTTCTTTGTCAGCGTCAGTGGGCCCGGAATGGAACCGACCACGTTGGGGCGCTACTCCAAGGGAGACAAAATAGACTTCTTCCTCTCCGACAATCCGGCTGACGTTCGTGACGACAGCGAACGAGCGCAAAAGCACGGCGTCGTCAGTAAGGAAATTCCCGCGTCCAAGCAACAAGCCGAAGATGCCGCGAACTTCCTCACAAGCGCACAGAAGAATCCCGGCAAATACGAACTCTGGGACCGCAACTGTGTCGATCTCGTGCAGGACACCCTCGATGCTGGCAAAACCGGTAAGCGAGTCGATCTGGTATTTGGAAAGGGCGAAATCGACGGCATGGGAAAGCTCGGAAAATTCGGTCTCGGCGCCGGCCAGGATGTCATACGCAAGGGCCGGCAGATGGAACTGCAGGAGCAAGACCCGCATTCCATCGAGAACAACTATACCGGTCCGCAGGCCAACGACGCCACGGCGCAAGACGACATTGAGCAGGCGGCATTGCCGGACAACGGGTCGAATGATGGCGACATTGGCGAGCCGTCGACCGACGCCGGCGACGGTGTTGGCGCGGGCGAGGCCGGCGAAGCGGGCGCGGGAACACCGCAAAGCCTGTCGGCGGACGCCGAAGCGCTGCGCGGCCGGGTCCGGAACTTCGGCCACGACGCGGCCAGGAACGATGCCGCCTCGGGCCAGGTCGCCGGTCTGGTGTTCGACGGCGAGGATCATCAGAAGTCCGACATCGACGATCTGTTGCTGAAGCCGGCCGA
>JAQBZY010000261.1 GCA_027620395.1 Pseudomonadota bacterium | reverse complement strand
AGATCGCGCCTCAGATCAAACCGCTGTTCGCCAAGTCCGACATGAAGCAACAGGGCTTGAAGCTGATGGCGACGCTGGCGGTTGCCGTCGGCAACCTCGACAAGCTCGACGAACTTGTGAAGTTGCTCCGCGATCTCGGCGTCAGGCACGTCAACTATGGCGCCGAGCCGGAACACTACGATGCGTTCGGCGAGGCCATGATCCTGGCGCTCCAAGACTCCCTCGGCGACGCCTTCACGAACGAGGCCCGAGACGCTTGGACTCTCACCTACTGGCTGCTCGCCAACGAGATGAAGCATGCCGCATCCGAAGCCGCTAGCGCCGCGCCGCGGCCAGCACCGCCGGTGAAGGCAGCCAAGGTCACTCTGGTCAAGGCAGCGGCAGCGCCGCCAAAGCCGGTCACCGGCAGTGCTTCGACCATTCAAGAAGAGATCGCAAAGCTTGCCGAGGATATCGTCCGCATCGGTCGAGTGGCCCAAGGAATCGACAAAATCGCCAAGCAGACAAATCTGCTGGCTCTCAATGCCACCATCGAGGCGGCGCGGGCCGGCGATGCCGGCAAGGGCTTCGCGGTGGTCGCCAGCGAGGTCAAAAATCTTTCCAATCTTACCGCCAAGGCAACCCATGAAGTGGCGGAAGCGGTTCAGGAGTTGCAGCGCCGGGTCGCCAGGATCGTCGAGCTTACCTGAACATCAGAGCAACAATGCAGCGCGCATGCCGGGCGGCATCGGCAATGTCTTCAGGTTGAGAACCATCGGTGCCACGGCACGATGCAATGCCGCCGTTTCGCTGATCCCCGGCTCGGGATGATCAATGGCGTGGAAAGCGACATCGCAGACGCAATGTAGGATCGCCGTCCGATAGCGGAGTCCGTCGATGCCGACCAGGATGACCTTGTTCGACATGGCGGTATTTTCTCCCTAGATATCTCATCGACCGGCAACCGCGCCGGCCAGCCACGTAAGGAGCCTCTGCGTCGATGCCCAAAAACCGCCGCCAGCCGCCCAGGGCGATGATTAGACCGACCGAGCAGATTTATCATGACCATTGCCGCCCGGACGACTATGCCTGGCTGAAGGATCCGGACTGGCAGCGGGTGATGCACGATCCGAGCCGGCTCGATGCCGGCATCAGGGCCTATCTGGAAGCCGAAATCGCCTACACGGAGGCCGAAACAGAGCCGACGCGGGAGCTTCGTCAGGTTCTATTTGACGAGATGAAGGGCCGCATCAAGGAGGACGACGAGAGCCTGCCGGCACCGGATGGCGCCTATGCCTACTACGACCGCCACGTGACCGACGGTCAGTACCCGCTATTTTGTCGCAGTCCGACCGGCGGCGGGGCCGAAACCATCCTGCTGGACGGGAATGCGGAGGCGGCGGGATCGACGTATTTCAAGATCGGCGTTGTCGGGCATGCGTCCGACCATGCGCATCTAACGTTTGCCGAGGACCGCAGCGGCGCCGAGATTTATACGCTCCGATTCCGCAACCTCGAGACCGGCATCGATTTGCGAGACCGGATCCAAGACGCCAGCGGTAATTTCGTCTGGGCCGAGGATCATCGCACCCTCTTTTACACCGTGCTCGATCCCAACCACCGGCCAAGCCGGGTCTATCGGCACCGCCTCGGCGACGATCCGGCGTCCGACGCGCTGGTATTCGAAGAGTCCGATCCCGGGTTTTTCGTCGGCATCGGCAAGACCGAAAGCCGGTCGCATATTGTCATCGACTGCCATGACCACGAAACGTCTGAATGTTGGCTGATCGACGCGCATTTGCCCGAGAGCGCGCCAGCCCTGGTCGCGCCACGGGTCCGAGGCGAGCGCTACGACGTCTCGGAACACGATGGCCGGCTGATCATCCTGACCAACTCCGGCGCGGCCGAGGATTTCAAAATCGTCGCGGCGCCGGTCGCGACGCCCGGCCGGGACCACTGGCGCGACATCGTTCCGCATCAACCCGGGCGATACATTCTGACGACCGAGGTCTATGGCGATTATTTGGCTCGCCTCGAGCGCGTCGATGCTTTGCCGAGGATCGTTGTCCGCCGCTGGACCGACGGCACCGAATATCACGTCGCCTTCGATGAAGAAGCGTATTCCCTGGGCCTTGAGGGAAGCTATGAATATCGGGCCGCGACGCTCCGCTTTTCCTATTCCTCGATGACGACGCCGGAACGCATCTTCGCCTATGACATGGCGACAGGAGAGCGAGAGTTATTGAAGGAAACCGATGTGCCGTCTGGACACGATCCCGCCGATTACGTGACCCGGCGCATGTTCGCGCCGACCACCGACGGCGAACGGATACCGATCTCGATTTTGCACCGGGCCGGACTCGATCTTTCCGCCGGTGCGCCGACGCTACTTTACGGCTACGGCAGCTATGGCATGTCGATGCCGGCCGGCTTTCAGCCGTCGCGCTTGAGTTTGGTCGACCGCGGCGTCGTCTATGCCATCGCGCATGTTCGCGGTGGCAGCGAAAAAGGCTGGCGCTGGTACAAGGCTGGCAAGGGCGCCAAAAAGCGCAATACCTTCGAGGATTTCATCGCCGCCGCCGAAGCGTTGATCGACGCCGGCATCGCTAGGCGCGGCAGCATCGCCATCCACGGTGCCAGCGCCGGCGGCATGCTGGTCGGCGCGGTTCTCAATCTGCGTCCCGATCTTTGGCGGGCCGCCGTCGCCGACGTGCCGTTCGTCGATGTGCTCAATACCATGACCGACACTTCGTTGCCGTTGACCCCGATCGAATGGCCGGAGTGGGGCAACCCGATCGAGAGTGAAGCTGCCTATCGGCATATTCTTTCGTATTCGCCCTATGACAACGTCACCCGCCAGGCCTATCCGGCGATTTTAGCGACGGCCGGCCTGACCGATCCGCGCGTCACCTATTGGGAATCGGCCAAGTGGGTGGCGAAGCTCCGTGCGCTCAAGACCGACGACAATCCGCTGCTGTTGAAAACCAACATGCAGGCCGGACATGCCGGGTCGGCCGGCCGTTTCGACCGGCTCAAGGAAATCGCCTTCAACTATGCCTTTATTCTGGAGCGCATCGGGCTCGTCGGTAGTACAGCGCCTCAATAGTGCGGCGGCGGTCGGTCATCGGGCTCGTTCGGAGCATCGGCCTTGCTGGCGTCGAGCCTGGCGAGCTGTAGTTTGAGAGCTTCGATTTCCGCCCATTGACGCCGCAGCACATCGCTGAGCTCGGCCAGCATCCGATCCTGGTGCGCCAGCATGGTCTCGAGTTCGGTCAAACGTTGGCTGTCGTTCCTAGGCATGCCGCGATCAGCGCATGGCACCGCGGGCCGTGATCTCCCAGAGATCGACGACGACGCCGTGCTGAACGACCACCAGCCAATCATGCAAATTGACCGTCGGGTCGCAATGGCCAGGGATCAGACGGAGCTTTTGCCCAAGGCCGACCCTCGGATTGGCCTGGGCCAATGTAATTGTGCCGTGTTCATCGGACGGGCGGGCATAGACGGCGCCGGGCAAATCCAAGACCCTTGGCATGCCCTGATCGTTGCCGAGCGCCTTGTGGCCAGCATCGACGACAACGTGGCCGGGCTTGGCAACGCTAATCGCTGAAACCAGCGCGAACAGGCTGTGCTGGAAACTGATGAACGGTCGGCCGTCGTCCTGTTTGTTCTCGGCATAGTCGTTGTCCATGAAGATATACGAGCCGCATTGCACTTCCGTGTAGACACCGCTGGTGCCCTCATAGATGAAGCTGCCGGTGCCGGCGCCGGTGACGTCGGCGGCGGCGAGGCCTTCCCGGCCGAGCAGATCGAGGGTTCCCTCGACCCTGGCAACGACACCGTCGATGGCGGCTTTTCGCTCGGCGGCGTCGCGGATGTGCTGGGCCGAGCCGTGGTAGGCCTGAAGACCTCGAAAATTCAGGTTTTTGGCATTGGCGACCCGGAGCGCC
>JAQBZY010000260.1 GCA_027620395.1 Pseudomonadota bacterium | reverse complement strand
CAAGTCGAGACAGCGGCCACGTGATCCGGCGCGCCGGAATGCGACGCGGCGGAAAGCGCCAGTTCCGACTCGGCCATCCCGAACGCATCGGCGGCGCCGCTTTCGATCAGCGGCAGTGCTTGCATCGATTTGATCGCCGAGCGCGGATAGATCAGCAATTCCGGATCGCCGCGGCTGAACACCGTCCGCCCATCGGCGTCGACGACGGCGACGTGAACGCGGTGCCGGCTCTCAATCATGTTGCCGCGAGTGACTTCGCAGATGATGGGCTCGGACATGTACTTGATTTCCCGTGGCCGATATATTCTTGATGGAACGGTTGTTGCCGACCGACCGGTGAAAGGTATATCACGAAGCCATGTTGACGTCCCGTTATTCAAATATTCGACCGCTTCCGGTAGCGCTGGCATTGGCGGTCTTGACCGTATTGCCGCCGGCGGCGGCATCGGCCGATTTGCTCGGCACCTTCGAAGACTGGGAAGCGCACTCGCGCGGCAGCGGCAAGGACAAGATCTGCTATGCCGCCAGCGTGCCGGTGAAATCGGAGGGAAAATACTCGAAGCGCGGCGATGTCTTTCTTCTGGTCTCGCACCGCCCGGCGATCAAGCAGATCGGCATCGTCAGCTTGGAAGCCGGCTACGCCTACGGCGACAAGTCGCAGATCGCGGCAAAGATCGGCGATCAGAAGTTCGCCATGTTCCCATCCGGCGAGGTGGCCTTCGCGTTTGAAGATGGGCCAATGGTCAAAGGGATGATCAAGGGCGCCGGCGTCGTCATCAAAGGGACCTCCAGCCGCGGCACGCTGACCACCGACGATTTTTCGCTGAAAGGGTTCGCCGCCGCCTACAAGGCCGCCAGCAAGGCCTGCGGGGTGAAGGAATGACCGGCGTGCACGGCCGCATAGACGATCTCGACATCCTGCCGGTACGCTGCCCGCAGTGTCAGGAATGTCAGAATACGGTGCCCCGGGGCGGCGATCCGATGTCGGCGAAGACCGAAATCGCCTGCATGGTCTGCGGGTACGCCTTCCAACCCATGGAATACCGCCGGCTTTTGGTCGAGCGGCAAAAGGAATTGCAACCGGTCCAGCTTGGCGAGTTCGACTGACGGCCCGATGCCGGCCACATTCGTTGGCCCGGCCTTGGCCGCCGATTGAGTTGGCAAACCGCTAGGCTCGGTGTTAAAACCCGCCGCCATGACCAACCCTTCGAATATCCGGAATTTCGCGATTATCGCCCACATCGACCACGGCAAGTCGACGCTGGCGGACCGCCTGATTCAACTCACCGGCGGGCTGGCGGAACGCGAGATGACGGAACAAGTGCTGGACAGCATGGACATCGAGCGCGAGCGCGGCATCACCATCAAGGCGCAGACGGTGCGCCTGACCTACAAGGCGGCCGATGGCCAGGACTATATCCTAAATCTGATCGATACGCCGGGTCATGTCGATTTCACCTACGAAGTCAGCCGTTCCTTGGCCGCCTGTGAGGGCTCGCTCCTGGTCGTCGACGCGACCCAGGGTGTCGAGGCGCAGACGCTGGCCAACGTTTATCTGGCCATCGACAGCAATCATGAAATCATCCCAGTGCTCAATAAAATCGATCTGCCGGCCTCCGAACCGGACCGGGTCCGCGAGCAGATCGAGGATGTGATTGGCCTCGACGCGTCAAACGCGTTGGAAATTTCGGCCAAGTCCGGACTTGGCGTGCCGGCGGTACTCGCCGCATTGATCGAGCGCCTGCCGGCACCCAAAGGCGATCCGGCGGCGCCCTTGAAGGCACTTCTGGTCGACAGTTGGTACGATTCCTATCTCGGCGTGATGATCCTGGTCCGCATCCACGACGGCGTCCTCAAGAAGGGCATGAAGATCAGGATGATGTCGAACGGCACGGTTCATCAGATCGAGCAGGTCGGCGTGTTCACGCCGAAAGCGACCAAGATCGACCAGCTTGGTCCCGGCGAGGTCGGCTTTTTCACCGCCGCCATCAAGACCGTCGCCGACACCTCGGTCGGCGATACCATCACCGAGGACAAGCGCCAGACCGCGCAACCGCTGCCGGGCTTCAAGCCGTCGGTGCCGGTGGTGTTCTGCGGGCTGTTTCCGGTCGATTCATCGGCCTTCGAGGATCTCCGCGACGCGCTCTCGAAACTGCATCTCAATGACGCCAGCTTTCATTACGAGCCGGAATCCTCGGCCGCGCTCGGGTTCGGGTTCCGCTGCGGATTCCTCGGCCTGTTGCATCTCGAAATCGTCCAGGAGCGTCTGGAGCGTGAATTCGACCTCGATCTGATCACCACCAGCCCGAGCGTCGTCTATCGGCTGTTCATGAACGACGGCACCCGGAAGGATCTGCACAATCCGGTCGACATGCCCGATCCCAGTCACATCGCCCGGATCGACGAGCCATGGATCCGGGCCACCGTCATCGTGCCGGACGAATATCTCGGCTCGGTGTTGCAGCTCTGTCAGGAACGCCGCGGCGATCAAATCGAACTGACCTATGTCGGCTCCCGGGCGATGGCCATCTATCGGCTGCCGTTGAACGAAGTGGTGTTCGATTTCTACGACCGCTTGAAGTCGGTGTCGCGCGGCTACGCCAGCTTCGACTACGAGCTCGACGGTTACGCCGAGAGCGACTTGGTCACGGTGTCGATCCTGGTCAACCAGGAACCGGTCGACGCACTGTCGTTCATCGTGCACCGCTCGCATGCGGAAAGCCGGGGCCGGGTGGTCTGCGAGAAGCTCAAGGACCTGATCCCGAAGCAGCTTTTCAAGATCGCCATTCAGGCCGCCATCGGCGGCCGCGTCATTGCGCGCGAAACCATCAGCGCCATGCGCAAGGACGTGACCGCCAAGTGCTACGGCGGCGACATCACCCGCAAGAAAAAGCTTCTGGAAAAGCAGAAGAAGGGCAAGAAGCGGATGCGTCAGTTCGGCAACGTCGAAATTCCGCAGTCGGCCTTTCTGGCCGCCCTCAAGACCGGTAGCGACTGAGCCGGAAATTTCTACATATTCCCGAGCATGTTTTGATGCGCGCGCTTTGCGCCCTGCCGAGCACGACGCCACGGCATCCTCAGGGGATCGGCGGCAATCGCCGTTATTTAACCGGCGGCAATCGCCGTTATTTAACCGGCGGCAATCGCCTTTATTTAACCGGCGGCAATCGCCGGTCCAAATCGCGCAGGAATTCCGCGTCCGCCGGATCCGGGCCGTTTTCGAACTGATCGATCAGTTCGTGGCTCGGCAGGCGGTCGTCGCCGCGCGGGTCCTCGCCGGTTTCGCGGGACCATATCTTGGCCTCGCGGGCGAGTTCGTCGAATAGGAACAAAGACGCTTCTTGCTGCTGGAAATCTCTCTCCTCTTCCGGGCTGAGCCGGTGCTCCGGTCGGCAGAGCCAGGCCAGGATGGCCCCCGGGACGCCAAGCAGCACATAGGCCGGCGGCGTCAGCAGCGTCAGGATGAATGGATCCCAGGTCACCGGCGCCAAACTCAAGATCCGGGCCTCGAATAAAATATAGGAGGCCGGCCACAGCGCCCGCCACAGTTCATGCGCCGGCATGAAAAACATGTGCTGGTTGGCCATGCCGCGGGCAATCGATTCCGCCGACGCCGCCGCGAAGGCGCCGAGCATCATCAACCAGCCGAGGAAAAATGCCGCCCGCATCGGATCGAGTATGGCGGAAAATGCTTAACAAGAAGAGTCCGAATGACCGGCCCGCCGGACGGTTGTTTCTTGCCGGGCGGGGCCGGCTCGGTTAGGTTCCGGTCCTTCCAAGGAGGGGTGGCCGAGCGGTTGAAGGCGCACGCTTGGAAAGCGTGTATGCGGGAAACCGTATCGTGGGTTCGAATCCCATCCCCTCCGCCATTATTTCAATGTAATTCATTGAAATAATGCATTAATATGACGCCAGTCATGTGGCAGTCCCAC
>JAQBZY010000259.1 GCA_027620395.1 Pseudomonadota bacterium | reverse complement strand
CATCCCGGACTCGTTCAGCAATTTGTCGCCGACGAAAAGATGCCCCTTGTAGACGGTCCGGCCGTTGACCGGAAACGCCGGGCAGGCAATGGCGATCTCAGCGCCGAGAGTATCCATCAACGCGTCCGTCACCGGACCGATATTGCCGGCGTCTGTTGAGTCGAATGTCGAGCAATACTTGAACAGAAACTGCTGGGCGCCGGCGGCGCCGAGCCAGGACAAAGCGTCAAGCGATTCGGCAACCGCGTCGGCGGCCTGTGTGGTCCGCGATTTGAGCGCGACGACGACGGCGTCGACATCGCCCAATTCGGTTTCCGCCAACGGCACCCCGATGCTTTGGACGACGTGCATCCCCTCCTTCACCAACGTATTGGCAAGATCAGTGGCGCCCGTGAAATCGTCGGCGATGCAACCAAGCAACATGGATCTGAGCCTCAGCGATAAATATAGACCGGACTAGTCCAAGCGAGCGTGCCGTCTTCCTGCGTCAGGCGGATAAAGATCGGATTGTCGCCCACATCCTTGAGCGCCAACTTGCGTCTAAACGAAAATGAGCGATGTTGATTTTCGTCCGGCAGGCGGAATATCTTTAGATACCTGGGCAGCACACCGGCGCGGTCGAAGATTTCGTCCTCAAGACCGATTTCTTCCAAGGGGACACCGCATTTCACCAACGGTGTCTCGATCTTGAGCGTGCCGCCGTAGGGATCGGCGAGCCAGACGTCGAAGCCGCCGATATTGCCGGTGGTCAATGCCTTCCATTTGAGGCCGCTGTCGCCGATCAGATCGAGAGTCTTGTCCTTGTTGAAGAAGTTGATCGCTCGGGCACCGACGATGGCGTTGCCGGAGACGTGCGCCTCGCCGTCCCAGATAACTTGCCGGAACCGGCCCCGGTACTCGGCCCCTTCCCAGATCACACGAATGCGGGCGCCAAGCTCGTCCTGGCCGAAGGGCCTGATCGTCTCGACATTATCCAAGCCGTTGAAGATATCGACCCGCTCGATGGCGGCGGCGGCATGAATATCGACGCAGAGTTCGGCATCGCCCGCCGGCAGATGCACGATATCGCCGATCAATGCTTGCCGGCCGGGGTTGCCTTTGGCCGGATAAAGTTTTGGATCATCGTGGTGGATCGTCGCGTCCATCGACATCGACACCTTGGCGTCGATGATCATGCGGCCGCCGTGGCCGCCGGTGGTGGCGTAGTGGCGGCGCTTGCGCAAGCAATCCAGGATCGCCGCGCGGCTGAGCTCGGAGGTCAAAAAGCAGGTCAGGCCGCCGACGGCGCCGAACAAAGACGAGCCAGGATAGCTCGCCCCCGGCCTGCCCTTGTGGCCATCCGAATTGGCGACGATGCCGACCCGGTAACCCATCTCGAAGGCGTCCCGGGCCAGCCATTCGAAGGTGCCCCAGGACGAATGCACCTCCATGGATTTTTCGAAGCGGCCATCGTGCGCCATTTTGACGTCGGCATAACGGCCGCCGCAGTGCGCGTAACCGACGACGTCCCATTCCTTGCCGTCGGCCAGCGCCTGAAATAGTCCGGCCGCTGTGTTGCAATCGGTATCGACATCGCTGCGGTCGGCCAAAAGCGCATGCGACGAACGCCGTATCTGCCGGCCGGCCTCCGGGAAATAGATATTACGGTCACCACCAAGGCCGGTATTTCCGGACCATTCATAGCCCGGGATGGCGACGAACGAATCTTTGGCGTCATAGACATCGCAGAGCCGGTCGAGATCGTGCCAGAACGGCGTCGTGATCTGGAAGTCATTGCCCTGGTGGCCAGTGGCATCGACGAAGGCGCGGTCTCGGGCAAAGGCGAAATACTGATCCGCCGTGCCGGTGCCGATGGTCTCCTCCGATTGGCCGTGCAGATCGCCCCAGTAGTGGACCAGATCGGCGCCTTCGGAAATCCGGAGCGGATTGGTCCCGGCGGCCAGCTCGCCGTCTTCGTCGATGAGCTCAATTCTGATATCACCCGGCTGATCGACGGAAAGACCCTCGACGACAGCGGCAAATTCACCCGGCTTGAGCCTGATCGTCTTCGGCAGCCCCTTGATCGGCGCCGACGATTTGAGCGTGAACGTCGAATCGCACTGATCGGATGGATTGCCCCAGCGGTCCTCGCCCTTGATCTTCAATGGAAACTGTTCGCCGACGCGCCGCAGCGTCGGCAGGACGGCGATGAATTTTTCCGGCGGTGCAGGCACGATTTGAATTTTCGGATGTTCAGGTAGCGGCTGATAGGTGTAGGTCGCGATCGGGTCGACCAACATGTGGAACTCGAAGCTGTCCTCGGCGAACGTTTGTAGGCGCATGCCAAGCGAGCCGCCATCGGTGACGCCGAAGCGAACCGTGATGGTGTCGCCTTCGCGCATGAAACCGTTGACGACTTTTATATAGAGCGTGCGGTCCCAGGGGCGGACGTTGCCCTTGGGGTCGTAGTGGTATTGCAGGACGGCCTTGTTCGACGCCTCGATGACGGTGAAGTTGGCCCGTTTCGGATCCTCGAACTGTGGCCGCGTCTGATCAGAGGCGAAGCGGAAGCAGATCCGGATCGAGCCGGAATCGTCGATCCCAAACTTGCCGCAGGTATAGACCAGCGTGAACGACTGATAGGATCCGGCCTCGAAGGCGCCGGTCGGCGTGATGACGGCGTGCCCGAGTTCATGGGCCGGGATCGGCGCCGGAATGACGGTGCAGACAAGGCCGCCCCGAGGAGCTTCATGCGGCGCCGCGGACGCATCGTCGGGGTTCCCCATTGGTTGGTGGTCGTCCATGCTTTCGTTCCTCCCGCTGGCGTTCAGGCTAATCGCCTGGAGCCCCAATGTCATGGGGAAACGCCGATTATTTCCGGGTGTTGAAGCGGGCCTGTTCGGCAGGCCATAATCCGCGAATAATCCCAACAGGAGAAATCCCATGCCGCAACGAAACCGCGCTGCCCTGGTGACGGGGTCCGGCCGCAATATTGGCCGCTCCGCCGCGCTGGCGCTGGTCAAAATGGGCTGCAACATTGCCGTCAACGGCTCTTCAGACCGTGCCGCCTGTGAGCGCGTCGCCGACGAGGCGCGCACCCTTGGTGTCAAGGCCGAGGTCATCATGGGCGACGTCGGCGACATGGCGGCCGCGACCGCCATCGGCGTCGCCGCCGTCAAGGCCTTCGGCGGCATCGATATCCTGGTCAACAATGCCGCCATCCGGCCGATGCGTCCGTTCCTGGAAACCGACGAGAAAGAATGGCAACGCGTGCTCGCGGTCGATCTGCACGCCGCGCGTTGGCTGGCAAAGGTATGCCTGCCCGGCATGATCGAGCGCGGTTGGGGCCGGATCATCAACTTCGCCGGCATGAACGCTATTCAGGGCTACAACGGCCGGGCACCGGTCAGCGTGTCTAAGCACGGCGTCTGGGGTTTGACCAAGGCGCTGGCCAAGGAGTTCGCCAAACAGGGCATCACTGTCAACATCATCTCGCCGGGCCCGATCCAACCCGACGAGGCCGATCCCGACATGCGGGCGCACATTGAGGGCATGGTGACCCGCGTTCCCATGGGCCGGATCGGCGCCAACGACGAGATCGGCGCAGCGGTGGCGTTCCTGGCTTCCGACGGCGCCGCGTTCATGACCGGCCAGATGCTCCAAGTGAACGGCGGCGCCGAGACTTGAGTTACGCCGCCGGCCGATCACCGGCGGCGGTGGTGCGGTGCATCAGACGAATGTCGGTCGGCGCGTAATCGTAATCGGCATAGTGCATGGTACAGCGATTATCCCACATCAGGACGTCGCCAGCCCGCCAACGGTGCCGATAGACGTTGTCGGGCGCGATGGCGATTTTCTCGCAGCGTTCCAGAATTGCGGTGCTTTCGGCCGCGTCCAGGCCATCGAAATGCGTCGTGAAGAAGCGGTTGACGTAGAGCGCCCGGCGCCCGGTTTCGGG